>JAGZKI010000012.1 GCA_018365265.1 Streptococcus parasanguinis
AATGCCACAAACACGTGAACACATCCTTCTTTCACGTCAGGTTGGTGTTAAACACTTGATCGTCTTCATGAACAAAGTTGACTTGGTTGACGATGAAGAATTGCTTGAATTGGTTGAAATGGAAATCCGTGACCTTCTTTCAGAATACGATTTCCCAGGTGATGACCTTCCAGTTATCCAAGGTTCAGCTCTTAAAGCTCTTGAAGGTGACTCTAAATATGAAGACATCATCATGGAATTGATGGATACTGTTGATGAGTACATCCCAGAACCAGAACGCGATACTGACAAACCATTGCTTCTTCCAGTCGAAGACGTATTCTCAATCACTGGACGTGGTACAGTTGCTTCAGGACGTATCGACCGTGGTGTTGTTCGTGTCAACGACGAAATCGAAATCGTTGGTATCAAAGACGAAATCCAAAAAGCAGTTGTTACTGGTGTTGAAATGTTCCGTAAACAACTTGACGAAGGTCTTGCAGGGGATAACGTTGGTGTGCTTCTTCGTGGTATCCAACGTGATGAAATCGAACGTGGACAAGTTATCGCTAAACCAGGTTCAATCAACCCACACACTAAATTCAAAGGTGAAGTTTACATCCTTACTAAAGAAGAAGGTGGACGTCATACTCCATTCTTCAACAACTACCGTCCACAGTTCTACTTCCGTACAACTGACGTAACTGGATCTATCGAACTTCCAGCTGGAACTGAAATGGTAATGCCTGGTGATAACGTGACTATCGACGTTGAGTTGATCCACCCAATCGCCGTTGAACAAGGTACTACATTCTCAATCCGTGAAGGTGGACGTACTGTTGGTTCAGGTATGGTTACTGAAATCGAAGCTTAATTCGATCTAGTTCCCAGATTAACAATTATATAGACAGACAGAAAACCCCGTGAAGACGGGGTTTTTATTTTGGTAAAAAGTAAAATGAGCTTGTGCAACCTTTCATTATGACGAAAATTATGGTAAAATAGATAGTATAAAATTAGAAAAAAGAGGTATGTGAAATGTCACGTAAACCATTTATCGCTGGTAACTGGAAAATGAACAAAAATCCAGAAGAAGCAAAAGCATTCGTTGAAGCTGTAGCATCAAAACTTCCTTCAGCTGACCTTGTTGAAGCTGGTATTGCAGCTCCTGCAGTTGACTTGACAACTGTTCTTGCTGCTGCTAAAGGTTCAAACCTTAAAGTTGCTGCCCAAAACACTTACTTTGAAAATGCTGGTGCCTTCACTGGTGAAACTAGCCCACAAGTTTTGAAAGAAATCGGTACTGACTACGTTGTTATCGGTCACTCAGAACGTCGTGACTACTTCCATGAAACTGATGAAGATATCAACAAAAAAGCAAAAGCAATCTTTGCGAACGGTATGCTTCCAATCATCTGTTGTGGTGAAAGCCTTGAAACTTACGAAGCTGGTAAAGCAGCAGAATTCGTAGGAGCTCAAGTTTCAGCTGCTCTTGCAGGATTGAATGCAGAACAAGTCGCTTCAACAGTTATCGCATACGAACCAATCTGGGCGATCGGTACTGGTAAATCAGCTTCACAAGACGACGCACAAAAAATGTGTAAAGTTGTTCGTGACGTTGTAGCTGCTGACTTTGGTCAAGAAGTGGCTGACAAAGTACGTGTTCAATACGGTGGTTCAGTGAAACCTGAAAACGTTGCTGAATACATGGCTTGTCCAGACGTTGACGGAGCTCTTGTGGGTGGTGCATCACTTGATCCAGAAAGCTTCTTGGCATTGCTTGACTTCGTTAAATAATGACATCTAAAAGGCGAGAGGTTTCTCGCCTTTTTTATAGTAGAAAAAGGCTGGGCAAAAACTGTCCAGCCTTTGATGTTTGATAGGAGTAAGTGTAAGACGCAGTGGTTGATTGGCATCTTTGTTCGCCTTTTAAGCTCCAAAGATGACCTAATCAACTGTGCGGGGGTGGGAAGACGAACTCTTTTTAACTTGTCGGAGTTCTTTCCCACTCCCTTTGAGTTAGGAACGTCCTAATAGTTTCTTAATGAGAGAAATCAGTTTGTATTTCAGAGGACTTGGGTAATAACGGAAGGTCCCCATCTTACGGACGATGTAGCCGTTGAAGTTTTGTTTGAAACGAAGCACACCGTCTGAGCCATCAAAGATCCCTTGAATGCCAAGGAAGTTGTATCTTGGGATGCCACGTTTGATGGTTTCAAGCATCATATATTCCTGGAGAACAGCAGGAGCATAGAACTTATTAAATTCTGTATAAGAGCCACTGAATAAATAGGTGGATTCTTGTGGCATATAGACGAAGAGGCTACCTGCAAGAATGACGTCTTGATCTCCATATTTTTCAATATATTCTTTTGCGTCCTTCTTTCTCACCTCAAAGGTATCAAACTGGCTAGAGAATTCACGAAGTTGATTTTGTTTTTTCTCTGAATTGGGGTTGACTTCAAGATCCTTCTGTAATTTCTCAATCTTCTGAGCTAGTTTTCCTTGGTCTTTTTCAAGATTCGTGTAGTAATGGTGGAAGTTCAGTGTTGCGATCATGAAATCTGCTTTGTCGCCAAAACTGTCATAGAAAGTTTGGTAATAATCCAAGGTCTTATCCTGATAGTCGCGACGGTCACTGGTAGAGGAAGTAATATCCTTAAAGAGTTGTAGTTCATCCCGGTTTAATCGTTTCAGTTCAATACCGAAAGATTTAGCTTTCTTGACAAGTGGCTTTCCTTTTTTACTGAAGCTCTTGAGAAGATTTTTTTCGGTGATGCCCTCCATATCTTTCACATAGTGCCAATCACCTTCTCCACCTGGATAACCTGTTGTTAAACCATCATGCTGATAGCCCAGTTTTTTTAGGGTATCCATAAAATGAGTTTGCTCTTCACTGGTTGGATTGCCGTCACTGTCAAAGGTTTGATAGGTATCATAGGGCTTGATAACTAGTTCAATAGCCCCATTTTCTTTCGCATAGTCTTTTAAAGCTGCATAGAAAGGTTCTAGCATAGCTTCCTCTTGGTAAAGGGGGCCAGAATTGATTTCCATATGGAGACCACCTGTCATAGGAAGACTGTACAAGATCGCTGCCACTTGGACTTGATCTTCTTGCTTCCAAGCGATAAATTGGACGGTATTTCCTCGCTTTTCAAGCAGATCTGCCATTTCAGCAGACTGGATAAAAGAGCGATGGGTGACAGTATTTGCAAATGAGGTAAATTCTTCTTTTGAAATTGTCGTAAGAGTCATGTAACTTATTTACTCCTTAATTTTTTCCGGATCTTGTAGACTTTGTTTACAAGTGGATAGAGTGGACTGGTTGGGAGGTTGAATTCCCCAACAAATTCTTCAATGACAGGATTAAATTTTGATTTGAAATGATAGAGACCACCATCGAGTGAATTTTCAATGCCCCCCATATTTTGCCAAGAAGCACCACGGTCGAAAGCGTGTTGAGCAGTTTCATACCAGGTGAGGATAGCAGGTTGGTAACGGCGAAATTCTTCATCCATCCCTGCATAAACATTTTCAGACGTCCCACCGAATTCAAGGGTTAAGGTCCCAGATAAAGGAACGACCTGTCTACCTGCTTGGAGATGCTGTTCAAGAAATTGCAGTTCTTCCTCTATCCGCTCTTTTTCTTTTTGATTATTGTCAACCTTGCCAGGCTTTGTTTTTTCTGTGAATTTTTCAGCCTCAGCCTTGTTTTTTTCAAGATCTTTTATAAGGGAGCTTTTCCGTTCCTCGAGATCTAGAGTAGACAAAGTAATGTAGGATTGTCCTGGGTAGGTAGTGAGCAGTTTTTCGTAGTAGTCTTTTCCACGTAAATGAATGCTTTTACGAGCCTCAGTCTTTTTCATGAGAGAAGCAAAGTCCTCTAACAATTCGGTTCCGCCAAATTGGACTTGGATTCCTTTGTTTCGAGCAGTTCGGATGGCTTGTCGAGTAGATTTTGAAAGATCTTGCTCAGTGAAAAACTCTTTGTGGATATTTGCTTGAAAGCGTGGTTGGATATTTTCTGCCATATCACTGGTTCGGCCAGTCCATTCAACCCCTTCTTTAGTTAAGGTGTCGATCATCGCTTGCACAGCAGGAGCTTCCGTCTTTTCTTGTCCAATCAAGTGTTTACTCAAGAAAAGACTTGGATCAAATTTCACAAACAAGGCCTTGTATTGTTTGGCTATTTTTTTAAGGGACTGGATCACAAATGAAACCAGCTCTTTGTTTTGGTAATCCATGATTGGGCCTCGAGGAATGTAGAGCATGGAAAAGCCAAGTGGCAGGGGTTGAATCAAGATGCTAGCAACAGCGACTAATTGGTCTTCTTGATAAAAACCAACCCGTTCATTTCCCCAATTATCTTTGATTTTTGCCCATGAGCTGCTTTGTAAGAGATTGGTTTGGTCACTCTGAATAACAAAGTCATCATGCTCACTAGCAGAAATTCCTAGCTGGTAATGGTACATTTCTTATAATACCCACTTTCTAATGGCGTATGCAACGCCAGATTCATCATTTGATTTGGTAATAGTTGTAGCAATTTTTTTAAGAGCTGGATTGCCATTCTCCATAACGACGGCATGTCCCACGACTTCTAGCATGGAACGGTCATTTTCCTCATCTCCGATGGCCATGGTTTCTTCTTGCTGAATTCCAAGTCGTTCAGCAAGATGAAGAACAGCTGATCCCTTATTGGTTGTTTTCCCTAGAATTTCTAAATAAAAAGGGGCTGATTTGACCATAGTGAAGCGGTCCTTGAATTCTTTAGGGATTTTTGCAATTGCAGCATCCAGAATGTCTGGTTCATCGATATACATGGCCTTGACAAATTCTTTCTCACGAACTTCTTCAGGCGTCCGGTAATAAAGGGGCATATTGACCAGTTGGGATTCACGAATGGTGTAGCGTCCGATATCTCGATTGCTGGTATAGATGCCGTCTTTAGTAATAGCATGAGAGTGGATTTGGAGTTTGTTAGCAAGAGACTCGATATCGAGATAGTCCTCATAATCTAAAAGGTCTTTGATGAGTTCTTTTCCAGTAGCAGTTTCTTGCACCAGACCGCCATTAAAGGTAATGACATAGTCTCCAGGATCCATCAAATGGAGATCCTTTAAGAGTTTTGAGACCCCTGCGATAGGACGACCGGTTGTGATCACGATTTTAACGCCTGCGGCTTTAGCGTCTTGAATGGCTTCAAATACGGAAGGTGTGATCTCTTTTTTTGAATTGAGAAGTGTACCATCGATATCGATCGCAACTAATTTAATGGACATCCGTCTCTCCTGTAAAATAATCATTGGTGATATAGGAAGTGAATTCCTCTACTTGCTTACTGAAAAGTCCATTAATCTCTAGCATTTCTTTTGGGAAATAGAAGCGGTTATCTCCATAGCGTGTTCCAGCAAGAGCAGCAACTAGTGGAGACAATTGAGACAATTCGGCTAGGTGCCCATCTTTGCGGATCATCTCGATCTGAGTACGTGGCTTTTCAAGCTCTGGCCGATAAATATCGTAGGGCAGGTCGAAATTTTGATGGATAGCTGTGTAATAAGTTGGATTAAAGCCAACCTCTTTAATCAGTTTTTCAAGGATTGCTAAGTCTTTTCGCTTATCTTCTGTAAATAGAATCGATTTAAAGACTTTCCGATTAATATAGCGCTGAGCAAGATCAGACAGAATCGTATCTGGACTCTCCATCCAAACTTGGAAATAGGTATTCATCACACCGTCATCTAGATTCAAATAGTCTTGGATGGTAACCTTTTCTTCAAAAAATGGAATCAGGCGAGGTGAAGTCAGTTGAAAATATTCTTTCTGATCTGGATAAATTGTTCTAGCGCGTTTGAGTAGATTTTGAAGGAGGACTTCCATGGCACGAGTAGCTGGGTGGAAGTAAACCTGCATATACATTTGGTAACGGCTGACCACGTAATCCTCGACAGCGTGCATACCATTTTGTTGGAAGGCAATACCGTTTTCGATGGGGCGAATAACGCGCAAAATACGGGTCAAGTCAAATTTCCCATAGGAAGCACCCGTAAAGTAGGCATCTCGTAGCAAATAATCCATACGGTCCACATCTATTTGACTGGAAATCAACTGTACCACCTGTTTATTGGGATAGGTGTGGTCAATGACACTAGCCACGCGATTTGGAAAATCCGGTGCCACTTGTATGAGGATCTGATTGACCTCTGTCTCCGGACTGGTGATGATGAGCTGGGTCATTTTTTCATGATCCGTTCCAAATAGTCCCTCGAAGGTATGGGAATAGGCTCCGTGTCCGATGTCATGGAGGAGGGCAGCTGCCATGGTCAATAAATTTTCATCAGAATTCCATTGATCCGTATACTTTTCCTCAAAAATAGACAGAATCCGTCTTGAAATTTCATAGGCGCCAAGACAGTGAGAAAAACGACTATGCTCTCCACCGTGGAAGGTAAAACCAGATGTTCCCAGTTGTTTGATGCGGCGTAGTCGTTGAAATTCTTTACTATTAATTAATTGATAAATGATGGGATGATCCACATGAACGTAATCATGTACGGGATCGCGAAAGACTTTTTCATTCATGGGTCTATTATAGCAAAAAAAAGCCTATTTTGCGATCTTAAGACGAATAGAAGCAGTCAAAATGAGTAAAATTTGATAGAATAGGAAAGCAAGGAAAGATGAGAAGGAGATGAAGATGCAGATTCGTATTCAAAATACCATTCGGTTTGGGGAAGAAATGGAAATCGTTGATCAGTACTATCAAGGCGAATGGAAGGAAAAAGCAGGGTTTCAATACCTCTTGTATACCAATGAAGAAGATGAAAAAGTTGCTTTGAAATTTTCCAACGATGAATTGGTCATGACACGATTTTCAACTCCTAAATCCATCATGCGCTTTAACAAAAACGAAGATGGTGGAGCGATCATACCGACCCCTATGGGGATTCAGCAATTTTTGATTACAACCGACCTCTTTCAATTAGAACCAAGTCGTTTGCAAGTGACTTATCGCTTATTAACACTTGATGGAGAGCAGGAATTTGCCAATTACCAATTGCTAGTAGAATGGGCAGAATAAGCCCTAGGAAATTTGTAAAGATCCTGCTTGCTTTATTCCGTAAAAATGGTATAATAAAACCACTCAAGGGAGTAGCTGGCGGTTTTCCGCGATAGTGTCGTCATTACGAAATTATTTCCGGCACTATATTAAACGGCGAGACTTGTTTTTTCAAACAGGTCTCTTTTTTGTGCAAAAGAGATCTGGAAGAACGTTATAAGGAGGAAGTTATTTTGTCCAAAGAACAAAGTAAAGCTTTGTTTTATACACAAAGTGAAGAGGAAGTCTTAAAAACACTAGACTCTTCGATCGAAGGTTTGTCTTCAGCACAAGCCCAAGAACGCTTGGCGACTTATGGCCACAATGAACTAGATGAAGGTGAAAAACGTAGTATCTTGTCTAAGTTTATTGACCAGTTTAAAGATTTGATGATTATCATCTTGTTAGTAGCCGCAGCTCTCTCTGTGTTCACAGAAGGAATGGATGGTCTGACAGATGCCATGATCATCTTAGCCGTTGTTGTTTTGAATGCCGCTTTTGGTGTCTATCAAGAAGGACAAGCCGAAGCAGCCATCGAAGCACTGAAAAATATGTCCAGTCCATTAGCGCGTGTTCGTCGGGATGGTCATGTCATTGAGATTGACTCAAAAGAATTGGTACCCGGAGATATCGTCTTGCTTGAAGCGGGAGATGTAGTCCCTGCGGATATGCGCTTGTTTGAAGCAGCCTCCCTTAAAATCGAAGAAGCAGCTCTTACTGGAGAATCTGTCCCAGTTGAAAAAGATGTGACCCAAGTGGTAGAAGCAGATGCTGGTATCGGAGACCGTGTCAATATGGGTTACCAAAACTCAAACGTGACCTATGGTCGCGGTATTGGTGTCGTGACCAACACGGGTATGTATACAGAAGTCGGTAAGATTGCCGATATGTTAGCTAATGCCGATGAGACAGAAACACCATTGAAACAAAGTTTGGAACAATTATCTAAAGCCTTGACTTACTTGATTGTTGTGATTGCGATTATCACCTTCTTAGTTGGTGTCTTCATTCGTGGGGAACATCCGTTGGAAGGCTTGATGGTTGCGGTTGCTCTTGCGGTTGCTGCGATTCCAGAAGGACTCCCTGCCATTGTAACCATCGTTCTATCTTTGGGAACAACAACCCTTGCCAAACGGAATTCGATTGTTCGTAAATTACCAGCGGTTGAAACACTTGGTTCAACAGAAATCATCGCATCTGATAAAACAGGTACCTTGACCATGAACCAAATGACAGTGGAAAAAGTCTATACTAACGGTCAATTGCAAAGCTCAGCAGCTGAGATTGCTGCTAGCAACAATACCCTTCGTATCATGAACTTTGCCAATGATACTAAGGTGGACCCATCTGGCAAGTTGATTGGGGACCCAACAGAGACTGCTTTGGTACAGTTTGGTTTGGATCACAATTTTGATGTTCGCGAAATTTTGAAGGATGAGCCACGTGTGGCTGAATTGCCATTTGACTCTGACCGTAAGCTTATGTCTACTATCCATAAGGAAGCTGATGGTTCATACTTTATCGCTGTCAAGGGGGCTCCTGACCAATTGCTCAAGCGTGTGACGCGTATTGAAGTTAATGGGGAAGTTCGCCCTATCACGGATGAAGATAAAAAAGCTATCCTTGCTACCAACAAAGACTTGGCTAAACAAGCCCTTCGTGTCTTGATGATGGCTTATAAGACAAGCCATGAAATTCCAACCTTGGAATCTGAAATCGTTGAGTCTGACCTCATCTTCTCTGGTTTGGTCGGCATGATTGACCCTGAGCGTCCAGAAGCAGCAGAAGCTGTTCGTGTCGCTAAGGAAGCAGGTATCCGCCCTATCATGATCACGGGTGACCACCAAGATACAGCAGAAGCCATTGCCAAACGTCTTGGAATCATCGATCCAAATGATACAGAAGACCATGTCTTCACAGGGGCTGAGTTGAATGAACTGACTGATGAAGAATTCCAAAAAGTCTTCAAGCAATACTCTGTCTATGCGCGTGTATCACCTGAACACAAGGTTCGGATCGTGAAAGCTTGGCAAAATGAAGGAAAAGTTGTTGCCATGACAGGTGACGGAGTCAACGATGCGCCATCACTTAAGACAGCTGATATCGGTATCGGTATGGGGATCACTGGTACAGAAGTTTCTAAGGGAGCTTCAGACATGGTCCTTGCAGATGATAACTTTGCAACCATTATCGTAGCGGTAGAAGAAGGACGTAAGGTCTTCTCAAATATCCAAAAATCTATCCAATACCTCTTGTCTGCCAATATGGCTGAAGTCTTCACCATCTTCTTTGCAACCCTCTTTGGATGGGATGTGTTGCAACCAGTACATCTTCTCTGGATCAACTTGGTGACAGATACGCTACCAGCCATCGCTCTTGGTGTGGAACCAGCTGAGCCAGGTGTCATGACTCACAAACCTCGTGGACGTAAATCTAACTTCTTTGACGGTGGGGTCTTTGGTGCCATTCTTTATCAAGGTGTCTTCCAAACTATGCTGGTTCTTGGTGTTTATGGCTGGGCCTTGCTCTCTCCAGAACATGCGACTCGTGCAGAAATCCACGCAGACGCTTTGACTATGGCCTTTGCAACTCTTGGTTTGATCCAATTGCTCCATGCCTTTAACGTCAAATCGGTTTACCAATCGATCTTTAAAGTGGGACTCTTTAAGAACAAGACCTTTAACTGGTCTATCCCAGTTGCCTTTGTTCTCTTGATGGCAACCATCATTGTCCCTGGATTTAACAAACTCTTCCATGTGTCTCATTTGAGTTTGACACAATGGTTGGCCGTTTTGATTGGTTCGCTCTTGATTGTTGTTCTCGTTGAGATTGTCAAAGCCGTTCAACGTGCACTTGGAAAAGATAAAAACGCTATATAAACATAAAAAAAGTCATCTTCGGATGGCTTTTTTTGCGGGCAAAATGGACCGGGCATATTTCTTGAGGTACGTGTGGATTTTTGATAAACTAGTCAACAGTTTGAAGAAAGGAAACTTAATTATGAAAAAGTTTTTTGCTGAAGTAATCGGCACATTTATGCTTGTCTTTATCGGGACTGGCGCAGTTGTTTTTGGAAATGGGACAGAAGGTCTTGGACATTTAGGAATTGCCTTGGCATTCGGTTTGTCCATTGTTGCAGCAGCTTACTCAATTGGAACTGTTTCTGGCGCCCACTTAAACCCAGCTGTTTCGATTGCCATGTTTGTGAACAAACGCTTGTCATCTAAAGACTTGATCAACTACATTGCAGCGCAAGTAGTGGGAGCGGTTCTCGCATCTGCAACAGTACTCTTCCTCTTGTCAAATTCAGGCATGTCAACAGCTAGTCTTGGTGAAAATGCCCTAGCGAAGGGTGTGACTCCATTTGGTGGATTTTTATTTGAAGTAATTGCTTCCTTTATCTTTATTTTGGTCATTATGACCGTCACATCTGCTTCTAAAGGAAATGGCAAAATTGCTGGTCTTGTGATCGGTTTGAGCTTGACTTTGATTATTCTTGTTGGTTTGAACATTACAGGACTTTCTGTTAACCCAGCTCGTAGCTTGGCACCTGCCCTCTTTGTTGGTGGTGCAGCCCTTCAACAAATTTGGATCTTTATCTTGGCTCCAATTGTGGGAGGAATTCTCGCAGCACTCGTTGCAAAAAATCTCTTAGATACAGAAGAGTAAAAAATGATTCCAGAGGAACAATTTTGAGAACGTAGATAAAATGTTCTTCTTTGCAAATCTTATAAATTTTATAAAGACAAAAAAATTATCTGTTAGCATTATTCAATCATCAACTAAAACTTTCCTTTGTGAGAAAAGTGCTAGAAACACTCTTGTTTCTAGCACTCGGGAGTTTTGGAACCTTAGGTCCAAAACTAAGTCATGGAACTTCTTTGAAGTTCGCTGACGTCCGTACTCACCTAAGGAAAGTTTTTAGATGACTTTGTCTTCAGTCTGAAATTAGTTCCAGAGGGACCAATTTTTTATAGTTCAAGGATAGTCATGGCTTGAGAAAATTCATGAGCAAGCTGTTTTTTCTTGTAGGCTTTAAATTCAGGAAGGTCTTTAATTCTGCGATAGCGTTTGTAGGGGTCGTACCTTTTTGGAAAATCATATTCAGGAAAAACCTCAAAGAATTGTTTGCAGAGCTCCCATTCTCTGACATAGCCTAAAGGTCTGGCATGATAGGTGATCGAGTCAATAGTTGTTGCTGGCATTCGGTGGTGGCTATGACCAAAAATCACTTCTCTGACAGGAAATTTTCTAAAAAGCTCATGAAAGGTTTGGCTCCCTAAAAAAGCATTGAAACGTTCAAAATAAGGGTGGCGTAGGAGAAACTGGCTATGAGGAACAAAGTGCATAGCGATGATCAGGGGTTGATCCACTTGCATGAGTTCTGTTTCGAGCTCTCGCAACAAACGTTGGGTAATGGCTGGATCAGATTCCATTCGTTGGAGGCGTCTGTCAAACCAAAACAGATTCTTGGTTTGGAGATGTTTTTGGGGAGAGAGATTAGGAACAAAGCTGTAGTCATACCAGCCAGAAAAGGCAAGGAGTGTATGCTTTGAAAAAGGAATCTTTTGAAATTCAAAAGGTCTCATAGCTTCTTCTGATAGACCCAACATATCATGATTTCCCAAGCTAAAGGTCACAGGAAGCTGACATTGGAGTTGGGCTAAAAATTCTTGTGAGGTCTTTTCAAAGCCGTTGGCAATATCTCCTGCAATATGGAGATGTTGAATTTTTTTGTCCTTTAAAAGAGTGATAAGGGTCTCTAATTCATCTTTTCCAAAGTTATTTGAATCAATATGTAAATCGGACATAAAAGCTACTGTTGTCATGCTACCAGTCTAGCATAAGAGGATCTTTTTTTCTAACAATTAGGTTACAAATGAATGGAAAAATTTTGAAAATTAGCTGGATTGGCAATGGTCAACCAGCAGATCCAATATTGGAAGGTGGGCAAATAGTGAAGGTTATGATATAATAGACTAGATACATAGAAAGAGGTACTTATGGACATTTCAGAAATTCGTCAAAAAATTGACGCAAATCGTGAAAAATTAGCTTCTTTCAGGGGGTCTCTTTGACTTAGAGGCGTTGGAAGAAGAAATTGCCATTTTAGAAAATAAAATGACAGAACCTGATTTTTGGGATGATAACATTGCTGCGCAAAAGACATCTCAAGAATTAAATGAACTCAAGCAGACCTATGAAAATTTCCATCAAATGGTGGATCTCTTTGATGAGTCAGAAATCTTACTGGACTTTTTGACAGAAGACGATTCGGTCAAGGAAGAATTGATCGAGAAGTTGGAGGAGCTGGATAAACGTATGACCAGCTATGAGATGACCTTGCTATTGTCTGAACCCTATGACAATAATAATGCCATCTTAGAAATCCACCCAGGTTCAGGAGGGACAGAAGCTCAGGACTGGGGCGACATGCTTCTTCGGATGTATACTCGTTTTGGAAATGCCCACGGCTTCAAGGTTGAAGTCTTGGACTATCAGGCTGGAGATGAGGCTGGAATCAAGTCTGTGACCCTATCCTTTGAAGGGCCACATGCATACGGTCTTCTGAAATCTGAAATGGGGGTACATCGTTTGGTTCGAATTTCTCCATTTGATTCTGCTAAACGTCGGCATACGTCCTTTACATCAGTTGAGGTTATGCCTGAACTCGATGATACCATCGAAGTTGAAGTTCGTGATGATGATATCAAGATGGATACCTTCCGCTCTGGTGGAGCTGGTGGACAAAACGTCAACAAGGTTTCTACAGGTGTACGCTTGACCCATATTCCGACAGGAATTGTAGTGGCATCCACCGTGGATCGGACCCAATACGGAAACCGTGATCGTGCGATGAAAATGCTTCAAGCTAAACTCTACCAATTAGAGCAAGAGAAAAAAGCAGCAGAAGTGGATTCTCTAAAAGGGGATAAAAAAGAAATCACCTGGGGAAGTCAAATCCGCTCTTATGTCTTTACCCCTTACACCATGGTTAAGGATCACCGGACCAACTACGAAGTAGCACAGGTGGATAAGGTGATGGATGGAGATATCGATGGCTTTATTGATGCCTATCTCAAATGGCGTCTCCAATAACTTAGAGGAAATCAACCAGAAAAGAATGAAAGGAATTTCATTACATGTCAATGATTGAAATGAAAGATGTTGTCAAAAAGTATGACAACGGGACGACGGCCCTTCGCGGGGTCTCTGTCCAAATTGAACCAGGAGAATTTGCCTACATTGTAGGACCTTCTGGTGCAGGGAAGTCGACCTTTATTCGACTTTTATACCGTGAAGTCAAACACGATAAAGGAAGCTTAAAAGTAGCTGATTTTGATTTGGATAAAATCAAAAAACGCGATATTCCTATGTTGCGACGCAATGTGGGAGTGGTCTTCCAAGATTATAAATTGCTTCCAAAGAAAACCGTTTATGAAAATATTGCCTACGCAATGCAAGTTATCGGTGAGCGCCGTCGCAATATTAAAAAGCGTGTGATGGAAGTTTTGGATCTTGTCGGATTGAAACACAAGGTCCGCTCATTCCCGAATGAATTGTCCGGTGGGGAGCAACAACGGATTGCGATTGCTCGTGCGATCGTCAACAATCCGAAAGTCTTGATTGCGGATGAGCCAACGGGGAACTTGGACCCAGATAATTCATGGGAAATCATGAATCTTTTGGAGCGGATTAATCTGCAAGGAACCACGGTATTGATGGCGACCCACAATAGCCAGATTGTAAATACTTTACGTCACCGTGTCATCGCGATTGAAAATGGTCGTGTAGTGCGTGATGAAGCGGAAGGAGAGTACGGATACGATGATTAGAAGATTTTTCCGACACTTAATCGAATCGCTTAAAAGCTTGAAACGAAATGGTTGGATGACGATTGCAGCGGTCAGCTCGGTTATGATTACCCTTAGCTTGGTTGCTATTTTCGCCTCTGTGATTGCCAATACCATCAAGCTTTCAGATGATATTCAAAACAGTGTGCGGGTTGTAGTATACATGCGCAAGGATATTCAAGATCAGAGCGAGCAAATTGAAAAAGACGGTCAAACCGTGACCAATGAAAACTACCATAAGGTCTACGATGCTCTGACAGCCATGAAACATGTTGACAAGGTTGATTTTTCTAGCAAGGAAGAACAGTATGATAAACTGATCAAAACGGCTGGGAACAACTGGAAGATTTTTGATGGAGACGCAAACCCCCTCTACGATGCCTATTATGTAGAGACGACAGCTCCAAAATATGTGAAGCAAGTCTCAGCAGATGCCAAAAAAATTGAAGGGGTCTCTGAAGTGAAAGATGGTGGGGTCGATACCCAACGCTTGTTTGCACTTGGAACCTTCATCCGAAACTGGGGCTTGATCGGTGTAGCTTTATTGATCTTTATCGCAGTCTTCTTGATTTCTAATACCATACGGATTACCATCATTTCACGTAGTCGTGAGATTAAGATTATGCGACTAGTAGGAGCAAAAAATGGCTATATTCGTGCACCATTCCTTTTAGAAGGTGCTTGGATCGGTCTCTTGGGAGCCTTGGTTCCTTCAGCTTTGGTCTTCTATGTTTATAATGTTGTCTATACGTCAATGAACAATAACTTGGCAGATCAAAACTTGTATCTCTATAGTCCTCATCTCTTGGTACCGATCATGGTCGGTGGCCTCTTTGGATTAGGAATTTTGATTGGGGCGATTGGTTCTTCAATCTCCATGAGACGTTTTCTTAAGATATAATAAAAAAGCAAGTACGAACTTGCTTTTTTTGTCTACTTTATGAGGACAGGAAGGAGGATACATGATTCTTTAAGATTGTCTAAAGAAGGGATTGAACATCTTCTCGTGACCAATAGAAGTTTCAGGGCCATGACCGGGATAGACGGTGTAGGAAGATGGAAGGGTAAAGAGTTCTTCTCTGATACTGCTAAGCAACTGTGCCGCGTTCCCTGTTGGAAGATCGGTCCGTCCAATGGTTTCACGAAAAAGGGCATCACCAGATAGAACCAAGTGATCCTCAGGAAAGACGATGGAAACCCCTCCGGCAGAGTGGCCTGGTGTCTCCAGAACATAAAAGTGGAAATCAGCTATTTGGTAATCGGAGCGAATATTATAAAGGAAGTCGGCCTCCTGACAGACAACATCTTCTAAATCCGCATGACGATCCAAACCAGATAAATTATCGACAGGAGAAGACAACCAACTGGCTTCTGCTGAATGGACATAGACTGGTGGGAAATGATACATCTGACGAACCTTTTCAAGACTCATAATGTGATCGTAATGCGTATGGGTTAAAAGAATCGCTACGATTGGTTTTCCGATGCGATCAATTTGTCTTTGAATGGTCGCCCAGTCGCTCCCTGGATCGACAAGAATGAGGGAGTGGTCATTTTCAAGGTAGTAGGTGTTTTCATAAGCTACAGGATTAACAGTACGATAGATTTTCATAAGGACTCCTTTCTAGAATAGTGTATCAAATTGCGAAGAAAATAACTGGATTGAAGTCGGACTCAAAGGAGAAAAAAATCTGCAGAGCTTGCTCAAACGTGATATAATTTTAAGTATTATGACAAGACAGAAACGGAAATATGCCATTGTGGACCTGGAAGCCACCAGTGCCGGAAGTAATGCTAAGATCATTCAGGTTGGGATTGTCATCATCGAAGATGGAAGGATTACGCAATCATATGAGACGGATGTGAATCCCCATGAACGATTGGATGAGCATATCAAACAACTGACTGGCCTGACAGATGCTCGCTTACGGAAAGCACCAGAGTTTGCACAAGTGGCAAAGGAAATTTTTGAATTAATAGAAGATGCCGTCTTTGTGGCTCATAATGTCAAATTTGATGCGAATTTATTGGCAGAAGCTCTCTTTTGGGAAGGATTCGAACTAACGACTCCTCGAATTGATACGGTTGAATTGTCTCAAATTTTCTATCCGACTTTAGAACGCTACAATTTAGGAGCGCTTGCGACTGAACTGGAAATTGAGTTACACCATGCTCACTCCGCTCTAGCGGATGCTATGGCAACAGCCCAGCTGCTGTTGAAATTGAGAGAGAAAATTGCGAGCTTACCAAGAGGATTGATTGAAAAACTTCTTTCGATGGCAGATTGTTTGATTTATGAATCGCGACTCTTAATAGAAGATGCGCTTGAAGACAGTAGTCTTTTTTTACCAGCTCATTTAGTAGAAGTTCATGGACTCTACCTGCGAAAGCCACAGCAGTTCTTAGAAAGTCACTATTTGTCTGAACAGTTTGAACTCAATATGCAGTTGTTGGGAATGGAAGCTTATCCAGAGCAGAGTGAATTTGTTGCCTATATCGAGGACAGTTTGCACCAGCCGCTTCCAAGTTTTATCGAGGCGCCAACGGGAATTGGGAAGACCTACGCTTATCTGTTAACGCTTTTGGCCAAAACCTCCAAACGCATTCTTGTCAGTGTTCCAACTAAAATTCTTCAGGATCAAATTATGAAGAAGGAAGGAAAGACTATCCAAGATCTTTTCCAAATTCCCTTTCATAGCCTAAAAAGTCCCAAGGATTACATCCAACTCGATAAATTTTATGAGGCCTTACAGAGTGAGTCAGATAATGGGATGATTCGACGCTTTAAAATGCAACTGTTGGTTTGGCTGACCATGACAGAAACGGGAGAGCTCAGTGAAATTGGTCAACTCTATCGTCATCTTCATTTTGTAGCTGACATTTGCCACGATGGCCAATTGTCGAAACGTTCGCTTTTTTATCAGGAAGATTTTTGGCGCCTCGGCCAGGAAAAAGCGAAAACCAGCCGGGTAATTCTGACCAATCATGCCTATCTGTTAACTCGTCTAGAAGATGATAAGAGTCTACTTCAAGAATCTGTTCTGGTAGTGGATGAAGCGCAAAAACTCTTCTTTGCTTTAGAGCAGTTTTCACAGAGAGAAGAAACCTTGCAATCTCTTCTTCTAGGCTTGCAACATGCCATCGAAGAGGAAAAAGATCTTCTGCAAAGGCGTTTGCTGGAGAGTATTCAATTTGAGTTAAATGCCTGCTCTAAGGAAGTTGTACAAGGAAAACCAGCGATCTTATCTGATCAAACAGTGGCAAAAATTCGACAGGATGTATCGGAATTAAAAAATGAATCATTAGAGAATCTAAGAGAATTGTTTGATGAGCGCTACCAAACCTTTTGGATGGACAAGGAAGTGGTCGAAAGCCACCAGATTCTTCGTCTCCATGGAGGAGTTGAGGACTTGCTATCCTTTAAGGAGTTTGTGCCTGAAGAAGTGCCCGTGCTCTTTGTATCAGCGACGATCGCGATCAGTAAAAAGGTGCATTTACCTGCCCTTTTGGGATACCAAGAGCAGCAAACCTACCGGGTGCCAATAACAGTCAAACAACACCAGGAATTATTGTTGCCGATAGATTTTCCAGATGTCGTTTCTTTATCTTCCGTGGAGTATGCAGGAGAGATTTGTCAGCTCATCGATGAACTCCTTCCTCTAAGAAAACCAATTTTTCTTTTGTTTACCTCAAAAGAATTGTTACTGGAGACGTCAAATGCATTGAAGTTTCCTCACTTGGCCCAGTATCGAAATGGGGATGCAGCCAATATTAAGCGACGATTTGACCGAGGAGAAAGCTCCATTTTATTGGGAACAGGAAGCTTCTGGGAGGGAGTCGATTTCTCCCAACAAAAAGAAGTGATTCAAATCATCACGCGCCTTCCTTTTGACAATCCTAAAGATTATATGGTTCAAAAGCTGAATACAAAACTCAGAGAACAGGGGAAAAATCCCTTTTACGACTATAGTCTTCCAGTCGCGATTTTAAGGCTAAAACAGGCTATTGGGAGAACCAGCCGTTTTCAAGATCAGGAATCTCTGGTCCTCTTATTGGATCAGCGGGTGGTAACCAAGCGATATGGAAAACAAATTTTGGACGGGTTGCAACAAGTGTTGCCCCTTCACACGACATTGAGAGAGCGGCTTGTTGAGCAAGCAGCTGACTTTTTTGAAAGGAATTGAGAAAATGAAAAATAAAGGATTTGGACTTGCAATTGCATTTGTACTGGCACTTTGTGCTATGTTGTTGGGAACTTTCTTTCCCATTATTGGCTCCAGTGTTTTTGCCTTAATTTTAGGAATTGTCCTTAATGAATTTGTGGATTTGCCGGAGAATTCACGACCAGGCTTGAACTGGTCCGGTAAGAAATTGTTGCAGTATTCGATTATCTTCATGGGATTTAGCTTGCCCATTGCGACAGTTGCCTCTACAGGTTTGTCTTCTTTAAAGATTAGTCTGCCGACGATAACCGTTGCCTTTCTTGCAGCTATTATTTTTGGGAGAGTCTTCCACCTGAAATCTCATCTACGGACCTTAATTGGGTTTGGTACAGCTATTTGTGGTGGATCTGCTATTGCAGCAGCAGCTCCGATCATTGAAGCAGACGAAGAGGAAATTGCCCTATCTATGTCAACTATCTTCTTCTTCAACATTTTGGCTGTCTTTATCTTTCCAGTATTAGGGCATTTATGGCATATGTCTAATTTCCAATTTGGCCTCTGGTCAGGAACAGCCATTAACGATACGTCATCTGTTGTAGCAGCAGCATTTTCTTACAGTAAAGCAGCGGGGCAAATGGCTACAATTGTTAAGTTAACACGCGCCCTGATGATTGTACCAGTTTGTTTGGGCTTGATCGGTTTAAAATGGTATCGGAGTAAACAACAAGGAAGAAACAAAGGAATGTTAAAGAAAATTATTCCTTGGTTTATTATCTGGTTTATTGTGGCTTCCATTCTTTCTTCTATTGGCCTGGTACCTAAAGTGGTCCTACCATACCTAAATGACCTTTCTCACCTCTTTATGGCCATGGCCTTGGTTGGAATCGGAAGCAAGGTTTCTTGGAAACAGTTCCGTGCTGCAGGAGCAGCCCCCCTTCTGGTAGGTTTGATTGCTTGGTTCTGTGTGGCAGGATCTAGCTTGATTCTACAGATGTTGTTCTATTAATTAATTTGATGATTCTCACAGAAAGGAACGTGAATGAAGAAAAATCATTTTTGGACGATCCACCTGGATTATTCGATCATTGGAATTGTCTTCACCCTACTTATGATAGGGATCTTATCCGTTTATGTGGCAGTTTCTCATGATTATCCCCAAATGGTGTGGCCTTTTTTGGGGCAGCAATTAGCCTGGATTGGTGTGGGATGTATCATTTGCCTGATTGTGACGATTTTTAGTACGAAATTTCTTTGGAAAATCACTCCCTTTCTTTACCTACTAGGCTTGGCCTTGATGGTTCTTCCTCTTGTTTTTTATAATCCAAACTTGGTGGCTTCAACAGGTGCAAAAAACTGGGTAGCTTATGGAAACATCACCTTATTTCAGCCTTCAGAATTTATGAAGATTCCCTTCATCCTGATGCTGTCACGTTCTATTGTTCGATTTTTACAAAGAAATAAGGGGCGTGAGCGATTGTTACGACAAGATTGGTTTTTAATTCTAGAGTTGACCATCTATACAATTCCGGTCTTTGCCTTATTGGCCCTCCAGCAGGACTTGGGAACGGCCTTAGTATTCTTGGCCATCTTTGCGGGCTTAGTGCTCGTTTCAGGAGTTTCTTGGAAAATAATCTTGCCGGTCATCTTGCTTCTAGCAGGTGGGTTAGCAGGCTTTCTCTTTCTCTTTCTATCAGAAGGGGGTCGGGCTTTTCTGCACCAGCAAGTAGGGATGCCAACCTACCAAATGAACCGTATTTTAGCCTGGTTAAATCCTTTTGACTATGCACAAACAACCACCTACCAGCAGGCGCAAGGACAGCTAGCCATTGCCAGTGGTGGCCTCTTTGGTCAAGGATTTAATGTCTCTAATTTATTGGTTCCCGTAAGGGAAAGTGATATGATTTTTACAGTAGTAGCAGAAGACTTTGGCTTTGTTGGAGCTCTTGTGCTGTTGATTTTATATGTGTCCCTGATTTACCGTATTTTAAAAATCACCCTCCAGTCCAACAACCAATTTTATACCTATATTTCTATTGGATTTATTATGATGCTGGTCTTTCATATTTTTGAAAATGTCGGAGCGGTAACGGGCCTTCTCCCCTTGACGGGGATTCCTCTCCCCTTTATCTCACAAGGAGGTTCCTCTATTATTAGTAATCTGATTGGTATTGGTCTAGTACTCTCAATATATAATCATAGTAGTAAAAAGAAAGGACCAGAAGAAGAGGTTCCAATCCGTAAAAAAGTAGTCCTTAAAAAGGCGCAATAGTTAGAAAGAAGGAATGAAAATGAAAAAAGTAGCAACGATTTTAGCAAACGGTTTTGAAGAAATTGAAGCTTTGACCATTGTCGATGTTTTGAGACGTGCTGGGATTGACTGCGACCTCATTGGCATGGAAGAAACAGTCACAGGTTCTCACCAAATTACAGTGGAAGTAGATCGCCTTTGGAATGGAGATCTTTCAGATTATGATGGAATCTTCTTACCAGGTGGGATGCCAGGAGCAGCGAATTTGAGGGATAATGCAGAATTGATCACAGCTCTTCAGGAAGAAAGTGGCAAAGGAAAAACCATCTCTGCAATTTGTGCCGCTCCCATTGTTTTGGCGCGTGCCGGCCTCTTAAAAGATAAACACTATACCTGTTACGATGGTTTTGAAGAAGAGATTCAAGATGGGCACTATCAGAAAGAAACAGTGGTGAAAGACGGGAATCTCTTGACCAGTCGTGGTCCTTCAACTGCGCTTGCCTTGGCTTATGCCTTGGTAGAGGAATTTGGAGGAGATGCCCAAAGCCTTCGTCAAGGAATGCTCTATCAAGATGTCTTTGGAGATGCTTAAAAGAGCTCTTTTGGACACCATATTTTCTGGTGAAAGTTTACATTCTATGACGGGAAATGACTTCTCTATGATTTAAAATGAAATGACCGTAAAAAATGGCTAAAATCCCCCCTAAATGAGGGTTTTAGCTTATTTTTTTTGTCCATTTGTGGTATAATATTGACTATGAATTATCATGATTTTATATGGGATCTTGGTGGGACGCTATTGGATAATTACGAAACGTCCACAAATGCCTTTGTAGCGACATTGAAGGACTTTCACATCCAAGCCGATCATGATTCTGTTTATGCAGCATTAAAAATCTCAACACAGGATGCAATTCAAACCTTTGCCCCTCATATTTCCAATTTTCGTACGGAATACAAGAAAAAAGAAGCCTTGGGCTTGCAAGAGCCGGTCTTATTTGAGGGAGCAAAAGAGTTACTAGAAGAGATCCAAGCACATGGAGGACGCCATTTTTTGGTATCTCATCGGGATCGCCAAGTTTTGACCCTTATTGAACAGACAGGCATTGCACCCTACTTTACGGAGATTGTAACAGCAGACGAGGGCTTTCCTCGAAAACCAGACCCAGCCTCTATGCTTTATTTGAAGGAAAAATATGGCATTCAAGACGGTCTGGTCATCGGAGATCGTCCGATCGATATTGAAGCTGGGAAGGCTGCAGGGCTTTCAACCTATTTATTTGATACCATGCCCCACTTACACCAGTTTATATTTGAATAGAAAAGGGAAATTATGACAGAGGATAAACAGCAAGAAATTCAAGCGCAAGAATATGATGCCAGTCAGATTCAGGTCTTGGAAGGACTAGAAGCAGTTCGGATGCGTCCGGGGATGTATATTGGATCTACCTCAAAAGAAGGTCTTCATCATCTGGTCTGGGAAATCGTGGATAACTCGATTGACGAAGCCTTAGCTGGTTTTGCTAGCCATATTGAAGTTTTCATTGAAGCAGATAATTCTATCACGGTTGTCGATGATGGTCGGGGAATTCCAGTGGATATCCAAGAAAAGACGGGTCGACCTGCCGTTGAAACTGTCTTTACCGTGCTCCACGCGGGAGGAAAATTCGGCGGAGGTGGCTACAAGGTTTCTGGTGGTCTTCACGGGGTAGGGTCATCTGTTGTCAATGCCCTTTCCACATCCCTCGATGTTCGCGTCTATAAAAACGGCAGTATCCATTACCAAGAGTATCGTCGTGGACAAGTTGTGGATGATTTGAAAGTCATCGGTGAGACAGATCGGACAGGGACAACTGTTCACTTTATTCCAGATCCAGAAATCTTCACGGAAACGACTGAGTATGATTTTGAAAAATTAAACAAACGGATTCAAGAATTAGCCTTTTTGAATCGTGGTTTGCGTATTTCTTTGACGGATAAGCGCGAAGGTTTAGAGCAGGAAAAGCATTACCACTACGAAGGTGGGATCTCTAGTTACGTCGAATACATCAATGAAAATAAAGATGTCATCTTTGAAACACCCATCTATACAGATGGGGAAATGGATGATATTACTGTTGAAGTGGCGATGCAATATACTACGGGCTACCATGAAACCGTCATGAGTTTTGCGAATAACATCCATACCCATGAAGGTGGTACCCACGAGCAAGGTTTCCGTACAGCCCTCACTCGTGTCATCAATGATTACGCTAAGAAAAATAAACTCTTAAAAGAAAATGAAGACAACTTAACAGGTGAGGATGTTCGGGAAGGTTTAACAGCAGTTATCTCAGTTAAACATCCAAACCCACAGTTTGAAGGACAAACCAAGACAAAGCTTGGAAATTCAGAAGTTGTAAAAATTACCAATCGACTCTTTAGTGATGCCTTTTCTGATTTCCTTTTGGAAAATCCACAAATCGCTAAGAAAATCGTTGAAAAAGGGATTTTAGCAGCTAAAGCTCGGGTAGCAGCTAAGCGGGCACGGGAAGTGACCCGTAAGAAATCGGGACTTGAGATCTCTAACCTGCCTGGTAAATTGGCAGACTGTTCTTCAAACAACCCACAAGAAACAGAACTCTTCATCGTCGAAGGGGATTCGGCTGGAGGATCTGCTAAATCAGGTCGGAACAGGGAGTTCCAGGCGATTCTCCCTATTCGTGGGAAAATCCTCAACGTGGAAAAGGCCAGTATGGACAAGATTCTTGCCAATGAAGAGATCCGTAGTTTATTTACTGCTATGGGAACTGGATTTGGTGCAGAATTTGATGTTACAAAAGCGCGTTATCAAAAATTAGTGATCATGACCGATGCCGATGTCGATGGCGCTCATATCCGAACCCTTCTATTGACCTTGATCTATCGCTATATGAAACCAGTCTTGGAAGCGGGATATGTTTATATTGCGCAACCACCAATCTATGGGGTCAAAGTCGGTAGTGAAATCAAAGAATATATCCAACCTGGTGCCAACCAAGAAGCCGAATTAGCTGCAGCTTTGGAACGTTATTCAGAAGGTCGCTCAAAACCAACCATCCAACGCTATAAAGGTCTTGGAGAAATGGATGATCACCAATTATGGGAAACAACCATGAATCCAGAACACCGCTTGATGGCACGAGTATCAGTAGACGATGCTGCGGAAGCAGATAAGATCTTTGATATGTTGATGGGGGACCGCGTGGAACCACGTCGTGAATTTATCGAAGAAAACGCTGAATATAGTACACTCGATGTATAAAATTCACCGAACGCTTCCCATTAATGGATATTTTATGGTATAATTACTAGGATTACGTTCAAGTAATACGATGAAGGAGTTTTTATATGTCTAGTGGACTAATTGTTCTCATCTTTATTGTCGCCCTTATCTTGATTGTAGGATATGTGGTTGCAGTCATTTTGAGAAAACGAAATGAAGCCTTACTGGCAGCACTGGAAGAACGAAAAGAAAAGTTATACAACCTTCCGGTCAACGATGAAGTAGAGGCCGTAAAAAACATGCATTTGATTGGTCAAAGTCAAATTGCGTTTCGTGAATGGAATCAAAAATGGGTAGATTTATCCTTAAATTCATTTGCTGATATTGAAAACAATCTGTTTGAAGCGGAAGGCTATAACAATTCTTTCCGTTTCATGAAGGCCAAACAAGCCATTGACAATATCGAAAGTCAGATCCAATTGATTGACGAAGATATCAAGGCGATTCGGAAAGCCCTTTCTGATCTGGAAGAGCAGGAACAAAAGAATAGCGGTCGTGTGGTTCATGCCTTGGATATGTTTGAAGAACTTCAAAAAGAAGTCACTTCAGACCCAGATCGTTATGGCAGTGCGCTTCCTGAAATTGAAAAACAAATTGGAAATATTCAATCTGAGTTCTCACAATTTGTAACCTTGAATTCTTCAGGTGACCCTGTTGAAGCGGCTGAAATCCTTGATACAGCTGAAAATCATATTGTAGCCTTAAAACAAATTGTTGAGCGAGTGCCAGAAATTGTCACTGCCCTTCAAGCAAAACTTCCAGACCAATTAGAAGATTTGGAAAGTGGCTACCGCAAGCTTTTGGAATCTGGCTACCACTTCACTGAAACAGATATTGAATCTCGTTTCCAACAGTTGCATGCTTCCTTGAAGAACAATATGGCAAATGTATCCGCGCTTGAATTGGACAATGCTATTTACGAAAATGAGCAAATTCAAGAGGAAATCGATGCATTGTATCACATCTTTACTCGTGAAATCGAATCACAAAAAGTCGTGAAGAAGTTAGTGAAACAACTGCCTGGCTATTTGAAACACGCAAAAGATAACAATAGCAACCTTGCAGCAGAAGTGGAACGCCTTGGTAAAACATTCGTCTTGAATGAAGCTTTCAGTCAACAATTAAAAGAGTTAGAAGCTGAGCTATCTTCACAAGAAAATGTGGTAGAAGATGCCTTGAAAGATTCATCTGAAACACAAAAAGCTTATTCTATCGTAGAAGAAGAGTTAGAAGCTATTGAGGCTCGCTTGAAAGAAATCGAAGATGAGCAAATCAGCTTAAGTGATTCCCTTTCAAAAATTGAAAAAGACGATGCCAATGCTCGCCAAAAAGTCAACATCTATGCCAACCGTTTGCATGCTATTAAACGCTATATGGACAAACGGAACTTGCCAGGAATTCCTCAAGAATTCTTAGAAATTTTCTTCACTGCAAGTAACAATACAGAAGCTTTGATGGATGAGTTGGAAGGGGATAAAATCAACATCGAATCAACCAATCGTTTGTTGGAAATCTTGACCAATGATATGAATGAATTGGAAGAAGCGGCGTATCGAATTGTTCAAAATGCGACATTGACAGAACAATTGTTGCAATACTCGAACCGTTACCGTTCATTTGATGATCATGTACAGGCAGCCTTTGATGAGTCCCTTTATATTTTCGAAAGAGAATATGACTATGCGGCTTCCTTCAAAGTCATCTCAGATGCTTTGGAAATGGTAGAAGCTGGCGTAACTGATCGCTTTGTTACTTCCTATGAAAAAACCCGCGAGCAAATTCGCTTCTAATAATAGAAAAATGACCTTTTAGGAGGTCATTTTTTTATCTTCAAATCATCATTGAAACTTGAAATTTAAACCCTATTTTTGTATAGTAAGGGAGAAATTAGAAAGGAAAGCGATGAAAGAAGTAACAGGTCTCCTCGTTATGGATGTAGATGGAACCTTGATAAGACAGGAAGGGATTGATCTACTAGCTCAAGAAGCTGGCGTGGGAGAAAAAGTGGCAGAGATTACAGCCCAAGCAATGAATGGGGAGCTGGATTTTGCAGCATCTTTAGAGGCGCGTGTTGCTTTATTGAAGGGGTTAGAGACCTCTATCTTTCCGAAAATTTTGGAGCAGATGGAAGTCACGCCGGGTGCTGAAACATTAATCACGGAACTGCATCAAAGAGGTTACAAGGTTGGTCTTGTTTCCGGGGGATTTCATGAAGTCATCGACCCTATCGCGAGGTCTTTAGGAATTGATCTGGTCCTTGCCAATCGTTTACGGACTTCTGATGGCCGTCTGACAGGGGAAGTCCTCGGTGGGATAATCACACCTGATAGGAAAAAAGAGGCACTTTTATCCTGGGCGAAAGAAAATCATGTTCCACGAAGTCAGACGATTGCGATGGGAGATGGTGCCAATGATCTTCCGATGATTGAAACAGCCGGTATCGGGATTGCCTTTATGGCTAAGCCAATCGTCGCTGAACGAGCCCCATATCGTATCGAGAAGAGGGATTTAAGCCTAGTTCTTGAAATTCTAGACCAGCATAGAAAGGAAACAGCATGCATATCCTACTAGCCCCGGATTCGTTTAAAGAATCCTTATCCGCCAAACAAGTAGCAGAAGCCTTGAAAAAAGGATTTCAAGAGGCTCTACCAGATGCAACTTTTGACCTCCTTCCTATAGGGGATGGTGGCGAAGGCACCATGGAAACCCTTGCTGGAGTTCTGGATGTAACGGAGTACCAAACGCAAGTAACCGGACCATTTGGCCAGCCTGTTTCAATGGCTTACTATCAAAAAGATGAGATGGCCTTTTTTGAGATGGCTTCACTTGTCGGTTTGGGGTCGATTCCAGCTGCAAAACGAAATCCTCTTGAACTGGAAACACGAGGAATTGGTGAACTTATTTTGCAATTGGTTGACCAAGGAGTTAAAACAATCTGTGTGGGAATTGGCGGTTCTGCAACGAATGATGGTGGGATTGGGATGGCAGCTGGACTTGGGGTAGCCTTCTATGATGATCAAGGCCATTTGCTTCGTCCTGTAGGGGCTTCGCTCGGTCGTGTGGCTAGAATAGATACCAGTGCGGTTCCAAAAGATTTACAAGACATCGAGCTCCAAGTCTTAACGGATGTAACCAATCCTCTCTGTGGCAGTCAAGGAGCGACCTATATCTTTGGTGGGCAAAAGGGATTAAATCCCCTTCTGTTTCCAGCTGTTGATCAGGCTATGCAGGGTTTTTACCAATTAGTAGATGCACGAATATTGTCCATGCCTGGCGCCGGAGCTGGAGGTGGCATGGCTGCTGGCTTGGTTGCTTTTGCGGGAGGTCAGATTTCATCAGGAATTGAAAAAAGTCTCGATTTGATTGACTTTGATCACAAAGTACAAAAAGCTGATCTGGTCGTGGTCGGGGAAGGTAGGATGGACCTCCAATCCCTTTCTGGGAAGGCTCCTGTCGGGGTAGCCAAACGAACACCAGAAAAGATACCAGTGATAGCTATTTGTGGTAGTTTAGCAGAGGATTTGCCTGCTTTTCCTAGTCATCACATTGATGCTGCCTTCTCTATCGTAAAGGGTCCTTGTGAGGTAGCAGATGCACTCGCTCATGCTGAAAGGAATCTGATTTCCTGTGCTCGAAATATTGGGAACCTTTTAAAAATAAAAGCAAACTAAAAAACCAATGGAAAGGAGATGTTGCCTTCCATTGGTTTTTCTTTAGCTAAAGAGACGTTTCCAAAATGATTTCTTTTCTGGACTGGCAGTCTCTTCTTTCTTTTCAAATAAATTTGGATACTGGAGATTCATGTTTGTTGGTGAAATTCCAGATGGGTGGTCAGTATGGATGATGAGACCAAAGGGAGAATGACGACAGTCATCCGAAACGATGCTTGCCACAAGTCCAAGATCCTTGGTTTTTTTCAAATATTGTAGCTGGCTGTTTTCATCCAAAGCTGGGGAGATCTTGACCAAAACAGGATGAAAGCGATCTGAAATATCAGTGAGGATTGTCGAATACTGCTCCAGGTACATCTTGTCCCTTGCCTCCTCCAAGGTGCATGAAGCAATCACCCGCTCCTCATAAGTCTCCAAAAATCGACGCTGCTCATCCGGATTGAATCGAGTAGGACCAGCAGCTTTTTCTAAAATCGTTTTATTAATATCTGTCATAAGTTTAGTATAGCATAAAGCGTAGCAGAAGAGTAGAAGAATGCTAAAAAATTAAATAAGGAGGGGAAATGGCAGAAAATAAGATAGTGGAACCGTTTTCTTGTTAAAAACTTCTCAATTTTCGTAGATTTCCTTGTTTTTTCTTGAAAAAATAGCCTAATTACGATATGATAGAGGAGTAAAAAATTTAACTCAATAAGGAGAGTAAAAAATGTCAATTATTACTGATGTTTACGCTCGCGAAGTCCTAGACTCACGCGGTAACCCAACACTTGAAGTAGAAGTTTACACTGAATCAGGTGCTTTCGGACGTGGTATGGTTCCATCAGGAGCTTCTACTGGTGAACACGAAGCAGTTGAACTTCGTGATGGTGACAAATCTCGTTACGGTGGTCTTGGTACACAAAAAGCTGTTGACAACGTAAACAACATCATCGCTGAAGCAATCATCGGCTACGATGTACGTGACCAACAAGCTATCGACCGTGCTATGATCGCTCTTGACGGTACTCCTAACAAAGGTAAATTGGGAGCAAACGCAATCCTTGGTGTGTCTATCGCTGTAGCTCGTGCTGCTGCTGACTACCTTGAAATCCCACTTTACAGCTACCTTGGTGGATTCAACACTAAAGTTCTTCCAACTCCAATGATGAACATCATCAATGGTGGATCTCACTCAGATGCTCCAATCGCTTTCCAAGAATTCATGATCGTACCTGCTGGTGCACCTACATTCAAAGAAGCTCTTCGTTGGGGTGCTGAAATCTTCCACGCACTTAAGAAAATCCTTAAAGGTCGTGGTCTTGAAACAGCCGTTGGTGACGAAGGTGGATTTGCTCCTCGTTTTGACGGAACTGAAGATGGTGTAGAAACTATCATCGCTGCTATCGAAGCTGCTGGTTATGTTCCAGGTAAAGACGTATTTATCGGATTTGACTGTGCATCATCAGAATTCTACGATAAAGAACGCAAAGTTTACGATTACACTAAATTCGAAGGTGAAGGAGCTGCTGTCCGCACTGCTGCTGAACAAATCGACTACCTTGAAGAATTGGTAAACAAATACCCAATCATCACTATCGAAGATGGTATGGACGAAAACGACTGGGACGGTTGGAAAGCTCTTACTGAACGTCTTGGTGGTAAAGTTCAATTGGTTGGTGACGACTTCTTCGTAACAAACACTGACTACCTTTCACGTGGTATCGAAGAAAAATGTGCTAACTCTATCCTTATCAAAGTTAACCAAATTGGTACTCTTACTGAAACATTCGATGCTATCGAAATGGCGAAAGAAGCTGGTTACACTGCCGTTGTATCACACCGTTCAGGTGAAACTGAAGATTCAACAATCGCTGACATCGCAGTTGCAACAAACGCAGGACAAATCAAGACTGGTTCACTTTCACGTACAGACCGTATCGCTAAATACAACCAATTGCTTCGCATCGAAGATCAACTTGGTGAAGTAGCTGAATACCGTGGATTGAAATCATTCTACAACCTTAAGAAATAATCCATATTAATGGGTAATAGCAGTAAAAAGCTATAAACTAGGCACTTTGGGGGTACCTCCCCGAAGTGCTTTTTTCTTTTTACTACCCCTTTGACTACCCTTTCTTTATAAATCAGCATTTTTAGGTATAGTAATAGGGTGGTTCCAAGTTGGAACACCCTTTTACTTTATAAATTACTGATAGCAGTTTCAAAGTAGGTGACTGCTTTTTTTGCGTTATCATCTGATAGATGGCTATATATATCCATTGTCATTGCAAGGGTTGAATGGCCCATACGGTGTTGAAGAATTTTAGGTTCAATTCCACTATTTACCATCAAACTAGCGTGAGTATGTCTAAAACCGTGGAAACCAACGTCAGGAACTCCAGCACGTTTAAAATGTCTTCCTAATCTTTTGCGTAGGGTAGGCGCCCAAGCATACTTTTCTAACAGTGTAGAAAAAACAACAGTAGGAGAGGCTCCTAGCTTCATAGCTTCTAAGCGTTGACGCTTATGGTAGTGTTTCAGTACATGAATAGTATTATCGTCTATATTTATAATTCTATTTCCACTCTTTGATTTTGGGCTATTTGTGGTACGGAGTCTATTAAGTGTCTTTGAAATTTCTATTGTCTTGTTTTGAAAGTCAATGTCTGACCATTCCAAAGCCAAAACTTCACTAATTCTACACCCTGTAGCAAGGAGAAGCTTGTATAAGGTAAAGTCAAAGAGATTTTTATATTTTTTTTGATCCAATTGATCTAAATAGTCTAAGAACTTCTTTAGTTCTATATCATTCAGATATTTGACTTCCTTTTTATCATGTTTTACTTTTCTAGGAACAACTACCTCCCTAGCTGGATTAATTGCAATTACTTGCATAGACACACCGTATTGTAAAATTCTTGTGTTTACATTGTGTAGGAGGGGATAATTTAGAAATGCTCCCTTTTCTCCTAGATTTGCCTTACTGGCCCATTTATTTACATAGGTTTGCAATAGTGCAGTAGTAATCTTATCTACTCTATATTCTCCCAGAGTTGGAAGAAGGTGCTTTTTAACAAGCCCTTTTATACTTTGGCGTGTATTTGGCTTCACACTATCTTTATAACTATCCCACCAGATATTAAATAGTTGATTGTATGTTACAATTTCAACACGTTTTTTAGTGGTGTATCCATTTTCTGCAAACTCATTAATAACTTCCCGTGCTTTTATCTTTATTGCTGATTTAGTTAAGGCGGTAACAGTGGTACGGGCCTTTTTCCCCGTCATCTGATCTACACCTAAATAAACACTAGCACGGTAGACAGTTTGGCCATTCTTTTTTACTACGGTTTTGATATTCATTTTTCTTTCCTTTCCATCAACAGGCAAGCGGATAGGTGAGAAAAGAAAACTAAATAAATGTGACAACGTTGTCACTTTTCAAGTTTATTAAATGCGACCATGTGGTCGTATTTGCCATTTCTTGGGCTTTCTAAATTATGGGACGTCCCATAATTCCAAATTACCCAACGTTGGGTAATTTGAAATCGTTCAACGTTGAACGATTTTATCTTATGTTGCAACGTTGCAACATTTCGAAACGTTTCGACTTTTTATCTTAAAAGCGTATTTTTAAGCTCTAGAGAGCCTGTAAATCATTTTTGATAACAGTATAAGGGTTATTTTAACCCCTGTACGCTATAAGGCTTAAAATAGGAGTATTTTAGCCTTATAATGCAAGAATTAAAAAGTGTTGCTAGAAAAACAAATCAATGATATACTACAGGTGTGTTGGTGTATATCTATAATTTGCGTTTTGGTACATTAACACTGTTCATAGAGTTGAATATTTAACTCCATAAATTGCACCGTATTTTTTACGGTGTTTTTTATTTAATAAAAAAGAAAAGAAGCCAACTTTTTGTTGACTTCTTTTCTATAAACCCATTTTGTGAGCCAAGGTCTTTCTCCCTGTTTCTATATAATGATGATATCACCATTATTTTAAAAAGTCAACACATTTTATAAAGATTGAATTAAAAAATTTTTTAATTCTTAATTCAGACTTGTCGAATGTAGAGCTATTTTCTTGGAATTTTTGAATAATAATTTCACATTCTTCTAATCGTCTATTATTAAGTTCATCAGAGCATAGTTTTTTATGAAGATAAAACAGATTAATAATATCTATTATTTTAGGAAAATGAACTAATTTAAGATTTATCTTCATTAAATTTGCATAAGATTTTGTTTTAGCATCAGGTCGAAATACATGATCTTTACTTTCAAAAAGATTGATTAAGAAAACATTATTGTGAGCGCAAGAATTTCTTATGTTCTTAATGAGTTGATGTTGCGAAGTAAATAGAGGATCATGTTTTAAAGCTGAATTTTTTATGTATAATTCGGAAAGAGTAGTAAAAACTCCATAACTAATAATTTCTAAAAAGACCCAGACAGATAAAGTTGTTCTTTTCTGAAACATATCTCGTTTATATTTATTAGAACGAAATTCTTCGATTATCATTTTAAATTTATCAGGATAATCATCTTCAAATTTTTCAATGATAGAGTATCCATCTTCGTTTTCATCCTCTGTAAGAACCTCCATAAATTTAGTTTTCAAAGAGTGTTCTACATCTAAGCACATTAATAAGAGTAATTCTCTCAATCTTACATCTAAAGAGGCGCAAACAGTTAAGTCTAAGAAATCCAAATCTTCATACTTTCCTTCTGGTGTTTTAGGAAAGTTTTTTCTATAGCTTGAAATTTTGTAGTAGTAGCTTCGATCTTTAAGATAAGTAATTACTTCTTCCTTGCTGTGATGATTAAATGAAATATTTTTATCATTTAATCTAGTACATAAATCATTAAAGCTTAATTTTGGTTTATCCATTTCTAAATTCCTTATTAAAGAATATCATTTTTAGTTTTTTAAAATTTATCAGTATACTTACTGGCAACAGAATAACGTAACAATATTCTGATGTTGTCTTTAACTTCTTTGGGTGAATTGGTGAAATTTATTAGTTATCTTCATTATACTCTTTTAGAAGACCTTTACCATGATCTTTATCATATAAGGTAGAAACTAGCTCCATAACAAATTTTTTATCAGAAGTTGAAAGAGTTAAAAAATTACATAAAAAATCTCTAAAAAGTAAAGGTAAGAAGCCCAGAGCAATGTAGGTATTTGTAACGTTATTCGTAGGTGTTCCATTTACTTCTTCAATTTCTTCTTCTAATGTCTCAGGAAATTCTTTAAGAATTAAATCAATAATGTTTTGTTCAATTAAAGGAATAGTATCAGTAGTAGTTACAAGAGATAGATCCCATTTTCCTTGTTTTCGTTTGCTTTCGTTATATTCTAGAATTATTTTTTTAAGATCAGGATTAGTAAGCAAAAGTTTTTTGATCTTTTTATAACTGTCTAGTGCTTCATTTTCAATATTGTAATATTCTTCATACCCTAACAAATATTCTACAGTAACTCCAAAGTATTCAGCTAGACTTTGGACTTTATCATGTTTTAAAGACACGCTTTCACTATTTTCCCAGCGGGAAATGGTCATTTCAGAAACCCCCAAAAGATTTGCTAACTCTTTTTGAGTAGTTTTATTTTTTTTTCTTAATTCTTTTAGCCTATTCATCTTATTACCTCAGTAGAATTATATCACAAAAAATAAAAAAATAGATAAAAAATAACATTTTTGTTAAAAAATGGTTGACAACTAACATTTAATTTAGTAAACTACAACTAAGCTAACAAAAATGTTAGAAATTAAAAGCGAAAGGAGGGTGAAAATATTGCTTATTACCTCAATACAAGCGAAAGCAATCAGACGAAAGCAAGCAGATAAGAAATTAACTGCAAAGCAAGCTGGTGAAGAAATAGGAGTCACACAAGTAACTTACCGAAAAATAAGAGATGGTGGAGAAGTTAAACCGTTTATTTATCAAAAAGCTATGGAATGGCTTGCTGAAGACTATTAGACAAAAATAATAATATATAAATGTCATTATATATTACCAGCTAAATTGTAAATAGAAAGTACACAGAAAGGATACAAAATGGATACAAAAATTTCATTTACAGACTTTAAAGAGTTTATTGACACTACCACATTTGAGGCAGAAAACATTATTTTACCACCAGAAAATGGAATGTTAGGTAAATGGGCAGATGATAACGCTCAAGCGTGGAAAATGATCCAAGAAATGCTAGATACTGGAGAATTAAAGTATACTCCCCAAAAATGATAAAAAAGGACAACAAAAAAAGTCACTTACTCAAAATTTGGCGATAGCGAGTAAGCAACTAATATCAAATATAGGTACGTAGAAAGAGAGAGTTTCTAAATACTTTTTATGTACCTAGTATAACAGAAAATAGCGAGGTACACAATGAGTAAAAGAAAGATTTCCCCTTTTACGCAAGAGATTTTACAAGAAATCTATGAAGATAATGGGATTATCACTATTGATTTAATAGCAGATGAATTAAATGGCTGGTCTTTTGAAGAAATAAAGAACCGTTTAAACCAATGGCGATACCGTGGTGTAATTTCTTATGTAATTATTGACGGTGAAATTCAAGATTTCAAGTTTTTAAGGGATAAAAAAGCTGAAAAGCAGGAAATGAATGAAGGAAAGCGCCTTAAAATTGATATTTATTTCAGGCAAGTACAGGCAACTCTTGAAATTATGGAAAAATCAACCGCAAGTGATACAAATCGCCTAAAGGCTATCCAGTTACAACAACAAGCATTAAATGAAATTCCAGATGATCTCTATAAGGAGTTAACAGAAGTATATAGTTAATGAATGTTATTAACCATTATCCAAGATTATTAAATAGAGCAGTGAATTTAGTTTTACAATTATATAATGGTGAGATTAAACGAAATGATTTTGATAATGTTTGGAAACGTATAGGAAATCACATTGAACATGAGAAAAAACTAAAAAATTAAACACTTATCAAGAACAGGCAAGCGGATAGGTGAAAAAAGAAAACAGTGTAAGAAAAGTCATGCTGACAGGGCAATTCTAAGGCTTTGTTTAGTAAATTAATGGATAACTATCCATGAAAAATCGCCATAAAACGCCTGTAGATCAGGAGAAATAGCTGATTTAGAGGGGTGTAGAAGTTAAAAAGAGAATGAGGAAAATAAAATGAATGAATGGAATTTACCAACTGACAAAACCATTATTTTACTTGTAATTCTATTTAAAATTGTATGGAAAATATGGAATAGACCAAGTCCAATCAAACTAGTTGAAGAAAAAGAAAAGGTGGAAGTTTCAAAAGGATTAAATCCAGATTATGGGGCTTATGTTTGGTTAGCTGGCAAGCGTTTTAATTGAAAGGGGTAAGGATATGGAATTACTTTCAAAGGAAATTCAATTGGAATGGCTTCAAACTCAAAAAGAGACTTTAGAAACCCTTGTGAATTTAGAAATGGAACGAAAAGGGAAACTAGATCTTATTACTAGAGAAGAATTAAAAGAGGCACTAGGAGTCTCAGGAGAAACACTAAGAAATTGGGAAATGATGGGCTTACAACGTTTTCAAACTCCTATGGAGAGAGCTAGAAAAGTTTATTATCGCCCAAGTGACATTTATTTGTTCTTATCAGTGAGGTAAAGAGGAATGGAAGTACAATATTACGAACCGTCTAAAGATTTTAACAAAGCAGTATACAATGCTCCCTTAAATATTTTATTACTGCCTTTAGGTACAGATGAAGAAGCTGAAAAGAAGATCATAGAACATTTTGAGGAGGTGAAAAGATGTATAGACAAGTGATTTTATTTCTACAAGAACAAAAGATACAAGATTTTGACTTTTTGAAGGATAGCCCTACTAGGGTTTATAAAAAGAATGAGTGGTACGCTTTTATTTACTATGAACCAATGGGGGAAAATTTGACTGAACAAGTAAGCCCTAAAATGCTTATCCAAGTAGTAACCAACTCTAAAGAGCTAGAAAATAGAGGCTGGAAGTTAGTACGTAATTTCCCTATTTGTAAATTACAAGGGTACTTACTAGAGTTTTTACAATTATATGAAGTCTATAAATTTAGAAGTTATAAAAATGGTTATGGTTTAGAATTTAATGGGCCATTACTGGAATTTGTTGCGTATGGCTTAAATGATCGAACAGAAGTATCCACTTTTTTAAAAATGATGATTGGGGCTGGATATGATATAGAAATAATCATACAGATCTTCTCAAATATCGTTAAAAAGAAATCTCTTGCCCGTGATTTTGTTGAATTGATAAACCGTTATGAGGTGTCAGTATGAATGTAAAAGGAGCATTAGAAATCATTAAGCAAGAAGAACAAAGCAATATTATCCCCTTTCAAAAACCACCAGAAGAAGTAAGAAAACTAACTACTTTTGTGAATTGGAAAAAGACTGTAAGAGAGTATTTAGATAAATTTAATAATGATCGTCTGAAAAGCTTGATAGAAAAGGGTGCAACAGAAGAAGGAGCAAAAAAAGAAATAGATAAGCCGTTAAGTCATACAATGGTAGCAAGTATAATGTTAGATCTGTTTAATTTTTGCCGTATTGATAGCGAGGAAGGGGTAAGCCCTGTATATATCTATGATCCAGATAAAGGTATTTATATAAACGATCTGGAGTTTTTAAAGGACATTATTAACGTGATTGAGTACCGCCATAATGAACGTAGAGCAAACGACTGTATATATTCATTGAGACGACAGACACCACGAAAACAATTAGAGGATAACCTAAATTACATCATTGTAGGCAATGGTATTTACAATCGAACAACTAAACAGTTAGAGCCTTTTACTCCGTCTAAAATATACACTAGCAAAATTAAAACCAATTATAACCCAAACGCCCAGAGGGTAAACATAAAGGGGTGGGATTTTGAGAGCTGGCTTCTAGATCTCTTTTCAGGAGATAAAAGCCTTTATCGACTAGCATTACAACTATTACACGCCTGTATCAGAGGGGAGAGTTTAGGGAAAATGTTTTGGTTTATTGGAGAAGGTGGAACAGGGAAAGGGACACTCCAAGAGCTTTTTATAAATCTTGTTGGGCGTGAAAACATAGCTAGTATAAAGATTACGGATTTAGATGTAAACAATCGCTTCACACTGGCCCAAGCGTTAGGAAAGAGGGCAGTTATTGGGGACGATATTCAACAAAAGGCACTCATTAAAGATACCTCTAAACTATTTTCTCTAGTAGGTGGGGATACTGTTTCAGTTGAAAAGAAGGGGAAAGATGCCTATAGTGCTTATATAAAGACTGTTGTTATTCAGTCAACAAATGAAATGCCAAGGCTAGACGGTGATAAAAACGCTATAATGAGAAGAATGGTAATCCTTCCATTTCAAAGAGTTTTTTCAGATGGGATAAAAAAACCTAATAGAGCTATTAAGTATGATTATATCAAGAGGAAAGAAGTGTTAGAGTATGTTTTGAAGTTGGTAATAGATTTAGAATTTGACGAATTTATCCAGCCAAAAATTTCAAGAAAATACTTACTAGACTATCAACAATCTTTAGACACAATCCAGCAATTTGCTGATGAATTATTTCAAGATATTCAATCAACATTTTTGCCTAATGATTTTGTCTGGTGGCGATTTACTGGCTTTGTAGAGTTTCATAATCACCAAAGTAGTTATACTAGCCAAGGGCTAAATAAGAAATTTGAGAAGTATTTACCCAGCGAATGGAGAAAAACAAAGTACCCTATCACTATTCCAAAAGGTCAAGAATTGCCCAAAGGGTTTAGGCCGAAAGAAGACACTCCGAATTATCAAAATAAAACATATCGTTTCACACCTTCTAAAACTGTGAGAGGTTACGAAAAAACCACTACAGAACATACACATGAAATACACTAAATTGTATAAGTGTAGTAGTTGTAAAATATTGATACAATTGAGTTTTATTATATATTACTACACTACTACACTTAAATAATATAAATAATAATAAAAGAGTGATGTATATCTGTATATATACTCTTATAAGAAATTCCGAGTTAGAAAAATAAGTGTAGTAGTGTAGTAGAAACGTGAAAACCCTTGTGGGGCAAGGGGTTTAAGGATTGGGCGGGATTTCCCAAGTGTAGGAGCAATTCCTAAGTGTAGGAAAAAAGAATAATTTTTAAAGAAAAAGAGGTCTCAAAATGGAAGAAAGTAAATTGAAAAAATATTTAGAAGAAGGCTATATTTTATTTTATAAAAATGGTATAATAGAAGTAGAGAAAGCGCCCATGTTTGGCGATATTAATTTGAGCTATTCAGATGGTAAGCTTAATCTATTAACAAAAAGAGAAACAAAAAAATATGTCTATTGAGAACAACTCAGGGGCGTACCGTAAGCAATAATGCTAATGGTATGCCCCTTTTTGTATATCAAGAAAGGAGGTGTGGGCTATGGAAAGAAATGTTTTCCCTGATTATGTTGTAGGTGCTAAATTTTCAATGGATCCAGAAAAAAGGAAGAAAATCTTTTCAAACTGTAAAAAGAGTGAAAAGAACTTAAATAAAAGGAAACGTGAGATTTTAGAAAAATATGTCAAACATCAACAACAATCAGAAACTAGAGCAAATGATCTTGAAAGTTCGGAGAGTTCTAAAGGACAAGATAACCGCTAGGAACTTTAGAAAAAACTACAAGCAAAGAGCAGATATAAAAAGATAAAAGGAGAAAAACAAAAATGAAAACTGACTTAAAAAATAAAAAAGAAAAATTAGAAAATTATATTCGTAGTATTGGTTATGAAACAACTGGCCTTGAATTGAAAAGTGATCAAGCGATTATTGATCAAGCGATTATTGATAGTTACAAACAAGATGAAAAGAAAGATCTAGTTTCTCTAATTGATATTATCGAAGTAACTAGCAAAGATGGGAAGTATGAAGAAATTGACTTAGACAAGGTAGAAATGATTGAGATTGGTGATTCTCTTGGTGGCAATCGAGGTGAAGAAGCTAAGACAGATTTTCTAGAAGTTGATTATAAGATGAAGACATTTGGGGGATTTCTTAACCTATCAAAAGAACAAATTGATGATGGTATGTATAATCTAGATTCATTCCTAGGAAATAGTATTGCTAAACTTGAACGTAAAACTATGAACAAAGGAATTGGGAAAGTTCTAACACTTGCGACTGCAAAAAGTATTGCCTCTATCAATGACATTAAAGATCTAGTAGCTCTAGTGAACCCAGAGCGAGAAGTTTCAATTGTAATTACTAATTCTTTATTTAACCACTTAGAAAAGATGGTAGATAGTTCAGGCTTACCAATTCTTAAAGTTAACAAGGTAAATGGAACTAGTGAAACATTCTATACTGATCATTTTGTAGTAGTAGATGATACTACATTAGGAAATGCTGGAGATAAGCTTGCGTTTGTTGGAGATCTGAAGAACTACGCTAAACTGTTCAAATACAATCAGACATCTGTAAAATGGGTTACAGACTTTAAAACATATTCTGAACGGCTTGCGCTATACACACGTTTTGACGTTAAGAAGGTTCAACCAACATTAGGTTATTTTGCAACTTGGAATTAAGAGGTAGTTAAATGGAGTTAGATTTATCAAAGTACCCTCTACAAGAACTTTATAAAAGATTTGAAGAGGTGGAACAGAAAGAGGCCAATGTTTCAAAGTTTGAAAAAACTGTCTTAGATGAAAAAGTAAAATTACAAAATTTTGAAGGATTTAGCCTTGACGATCTTGAAAGTTTAATAGATGGTAATGAGGTTATTTCACACGATCAATTGAACTTACTAACAAAAAAATTAGAAAGTGTATCAAGAGAGCTTAAAGATATTAAGACAATTTTTCAAAGTGAAGTTCCCGTTTATATCCATTTTGAAACACGGAGACGATTTAGAAAAAGTGGTTTAGAAGCTTCTTACAAAAAAACTATTAAACATATCATAAAGGAGTTTGAAAAACTTCGATCAATTGAAAAAGAAGTGCAAGAGATCAATGATAAGATAGTAAAAGAAATTTCTAATAAACATAGTCTTTCAGGGTGTAGAACAGAGTTAGAACTAAACGCAATTACACCTCTATTTAAACCAGAGGTAAGCGGTGAAATCTATTTAAATTCAGAAATTAAGAAAGCTAAGGAATTTTTAAAGTAACTCATTTTATATATAGCGGTACTCAATAAGTATCGCTATTACTTTGATTTTTGTAGACTTTAACACAATGAGGCAAGCATAAACTGAAAAAATGAAATGGTTAAGATCCTTTTAATAGCAAGGGAAAAGGAAAGATGGCGAGTTTCACAGAATGTAAGATATGTTAAACTGGAGGGAAAAACAAGGCGACAATGACAGAAAAAACACTGGTAAGTAGGTGTTGCAATGCAACAACAGGTAGATACTATGCAACACCTTCTTAAGTTGAAGGGATAGGTTTAAATGAGATAAGGATAGTATAATTACATAGAATAAAGGCTCTAATAAGTAAAATATAGGCCATTTAACAGGGCTGTCAGTATATGTATAGGGAGGGGTAATATTGCTTACTACGGGACAATTAGACAGGCTAGATGAAGAGCTAGACCGTTACAAGAATATAGATAATAAAATATTTTTGAGAAGACAAGAAATAATTTATAATAAAAAGTTTACTGAACATTCAAGTGGTTCAAATAAAATCAGTAATCCAACTGAAAATACTATTATAAGGCTAGAAAGTGATATAGTGTTACGAAATTTAGAGCTTTTTAAGGAAATAGTAGAGCTATTACTAGAAAATTTGACCCTAGAACAGATAACTTTATTTAATATGCACTGGCTAGGTGAACAATTGACATGGGAGGAAATCTCAGAGCGACTTGATAGACCAGTGAGAAGAATTAAAAAGCAAAGAAGAGCTATAATAGAGGCTTATGCTAATATGATCAACCTATAAGAGATTAAATAGATAATTATATAATAAAAAATCAAAAGAAAATATAAAATAAGTTACTTGAATAATCATTTATTTGTTATTTTGCAAAAACCAAAAATTTGATTTTCTGTAAAAATTGATTTTATCAATTCTTGAATTTTTAAAGCTCCCCCCCTCTTTAAAAAATTTTTTTGGATCAATCGGGAACCGGTGAAGGGAACTTTTTCCAAGTCGGAGGCTTCCAGATAAAAAGGGGTTGAAAACTAGCTTAAAATGGCCCAGAGTGGCCACTTTTGGAATTTAGAAATATATTGAGAGTAATAGCTATACATTTGTTTTGTATGGCTATTTTATAGTAAAAAAGCCCTGATGCATTAAATTGATGCATCAGTTTAATTTGTTTTGTATAGCTATTTTTATATTAAAAAAGCCCCAAAGTTTTGGAGCTTAATTCTTGCCTGTTGAACTCATTGAATTTAATTCCCTTTTTACTACCCTTTGATTTGTCCCAGCGTGTTTCACTTTGCCTATAATTGAAAAAGTAAGGCGCTTTTAAACATTAGGTTGTATAAGCTTTTGTCATGCTTTTTTTGGTTTTTATAACCTTAAGAAATAATCTAGTTTACTAGACTAAAAAGATCCTTGAGTCTTCTCAAGGATCTTTTTTGCGATTGGTATAAACAAAAACTCCTCAACTAAAGCGTTGAGGAGTAGTTCTATTAGAACAAGCCTTTGATTTTGTCCAAGGCACCGCTGACCATTTCATTTCCAGATACAAGCCCTTTGGCTTGTTCAAGGTAGTCACCGAGGTTGTCTTTGTTGTCATCAACAAATTTCTTTGCAGCGTCGAAATCTTTCTTTTCGATCATTTCTTTCACTTGGTTAAATAAGTCCAATGGATTCATGTTAGGGTCTCCTAAAATATAAGTTGTGAAGTCAGGCTCACGCCTTTTTCTCATCTATTTAATCATTTTTTTAGAGGTTTGACAACTAAAACGACTTAATGAAAAACCGTACAAACGGCCTCTGGAACATAGAAGTCGTCGGATAGAAGGGTCAATTTTCCGCTAGCAGAATCTCGTTTGAAGACGGTGGCATTAGGTGAATCTTGATGGGCTGCGATCAAATAGTTTTGATCAGGACTAAGTGTGAAATCACGTGGATTGAGCCCTTGAGTTGGAACAATTTCAATCAGTTCTAGGCTACCATCAGCCACAACTTTGAAGACAGCAATGGAATTGTGAGCACGGTTAGATGCATAGAGGAATTTTCCATCAGCTGAGAGCTTGATCGCAGAAGCCCATTTTTGACCATCGTAGTCTGATGGAAGTGTGGAAACAGTTTGGAAGTGTTCGAATTCACCCATACCGTCATAAAAGAGTACATCGATCGTAGCATTTAATTCATTGATGAGGTAAGCAGTCTTATAGTGGGGATGAAAGACCAGGTGACGAGGTCCTGCTCCTGGAGCTGTTTGATACTGATTGATCAGGGTTAGGTTTCCTTCCTCACTGACATCATAGACATGCAAACTGTCTGTTCCTAGGTCACACGTGATCAAGTACTGATCTGGTGTAAGGTCTGCATAGTGGGTATGTGGACTTGCTTGATTAGCATGAGGACCACTTCCTTGGTGAGTGTCCTCATCGACAAAGGACAAACGCCCATCTGACTCTAGCTGATATACGAGAACTTGGCCTTTGTGATAGTTGGCTCCATAGACCAGTTGACGCTTGTCATCGACAGAGACATAGCAGAGTGGTGCTCCCTCTTCAACAACGTGATTGAGCGGCTGAAAATCAGCTGTAAAACTTGCGATTCCTCCTTTTCCCTCTTCAGCTCCGACACTGTAGAGGTTGCCTTTTTCAGAAAAAGCGATATAGGTTGGATTGGGCTCAGCTGCCACTAGTTCAAGTTGGCTCAATGCTCCTGTTTCAGGATCAAATTGTGCCTTGTAAATTCCTTTGGATTCTTTTTTGGTATAGGTACCGAAATAAATGGTTTGAGACATAGGTCACCTCGTATGATTTGTTAGGTTTATTATATCAAAGGTCCTATTGGAAGGCAATTGCTAGTTAAAAAGGCGAGGGCCTTTCTTTCTTATTTTGCTAGTTTTTTCGTAACTTCAAGCTCAAAAAATGCTAAAATAGAAACAGATTGAAATGAAAAGGAGATCTCTGTGGATAATAAAGAAAAACAGTTTAGTTTATCCTGGTTTTTTAGATGGTTTTTAGACAACAAGGCCATTACCGTATTTTTAGTTACCTTGCTGTTGGGCTTGAACCTTTTGGTTTTGAGTAAAATCACCTTTATTTTTATTCCTATTTTTGAGTTTGCAGGAGCAGTCATGCTGCCTGTTATTATCTCTGGTTTGCTCTATTACCTGCTTAACCCTATTGTTGACTTTCTTGAAAGAAAAGGACTCAAGCGGATTTTTGCGATTTCCTTAGTCTTTTTCTTGATTGCAGTGCTTTTAATTTGGGGTCAAGCTGTAGTGATTCCATCCGTCCAACGACAAGTGGTGAGTTTCTTTCATAACCTGCCAACTTATTTGGAAAAGGCCAATGCAACCATCGATGATTTTCTAGATAATCGCGTCTCCTCAGATATCAAACCCCAATTAGATGAGATCACTAAGGAATTGTCTGCAAACATTACTTCTTGGGCGAGTTCGATCTCTGGGCGGGCTGTCAATTGGGTCAGCAACTTGATCGGAGTGGCTTCGCAAGTCATTGTTGCCTTGATCATCATGCCTTTTATTGTCTTTTATCTTCTTCGAGATGGAAAAAATTTAAAGGGCCACATTGTTCGCTTCTTACCGACTAAGATTCGTAAACCGGCTGAACAAGTTCTCTCAGATGTCAACACCCAACTCTCCAACTACGTTCGAGGGCAAATTACGGTAGCCATTGTCGTCGCTATTATGTTCATCGTCTTCTTTAAGATCATTGGTTTGCGCTATGCGGTGACACTGGGGATTTCTGCGGGAATCTTGAATTTGATCCCTTACTTGGGTAGTTTCTTAGCCATGTTACCTGCCTTAGTATTGGGCTTGGTAGCAGGACCAGAGATGTTTATCAAGGTCTTGATTGTATTTGCAGTGGAGCAGACCATTGAAGGACGTTTTGTATCACCGTTGGTTTTGGGAAGCCAGTTAAATATCCATCCGATTACCATTTTATTTGTGCTCTTGACATCAGGATCTATGTTTGGAATCTGGGGAGTTTTCCTTGGAATTCCAGTCTATGCATCTGCTAAGGTGGTGATCGGAGCTATCTTTGAATGGTATAAGGTCGTCAGTGGCTTGTATGAAGAACACAATGAAGTAGAAGAGGAAATACACAGTGAGTCATAGTCAACAAATGGTAGAAGCTCTCGATCGTCAAGAGCTAGAAGAGGCAGAAGTTCAATTTCAACAGGCTTTGTTAGAAGATAGTGAAGCACAATTATTGGATTTAGGTCAATATCTTGAAAGTATCGGTTTTTACCCTCAGGCAAAAGAGATCTATGAACAGATTGCAGAAACCTACCCAGAAGTGTATCTGAGTTTGGCAACCATCCTTGCAGAGGAAGGCCAAACAGAAGAGGCCTTTGCTTATTTAGAAGAAATTGGACCTGAATCAAACTGGTATGTGGCGAGTCTCTTGGTTAAGGCGGATCTCTATCAGATGGAAGGCTTAGCAGATGTGGCGCGTGAAAAATTAGTTGAAGCTGCTCATTTGTCTGATGATCCCATCATTCAATTAGGGCTAGCTGAAATTGATCTGGAATTGGAACGCTACCAAGAGGCTATCCAAGAGTATGCCCAGTTAGACAATCGGGAGATTTTGGAAGCAACAGGATTTTCCACCTATCAACGGATTGGTTTTGCCTATGCCAATCTTGGTAAGTTTGAAGCAGCTGTTCCCTTCTTAGAGAAAGCTCTGGAGATTGAGTTTGATGACCAGATTGCTTACGAATTAGCGACCTTATTGTCTGACCAAGAAGAATTCCAAAAAGCCCTGATCTACTACAAACAAATTGATACCTTGTCGCCTGATTTTGAGGGCTATGAGTATGGTTATTCTTTAGCTTTACAGGCTGAAAATGACCGTGAAAAAGCGCTTGAGATTGCTAAACAAGGGATCCAGAAGAATCCCTTTGATGCCCAATTGAAGCTTCTTGCTTCTCAGCTTTCTTATGAACTTCACCAGCCTGAACAGGCAGAAGCTTATCTATTAGAGGCTAAAGAAGTGGCAGATGATCTCGAAGAGATTGCTCTTCGCCTGACCACCCTTTATTTAGAACAGGAACGCTTTGACCAAGTCTTGGCTTGGCAAAATGAAGAAGTCGAAACAGTTGTCACTCGATGGAACATTGCCCGTGCCTTGTCTGCCTTGGAGAAAACAGAAGAGGCCGTCTCAGCCTACCAAGAGCTCTATGAAGACTTAAAGGACAACCCAGAATTCCTCGAAGCCTATGTTTATTTGTTGCGTGAGGCTGGGGATGTGACGAGGGCGCGTGAAGTGGCTAATCAGTATTTGGCAATCGTACCAGACGATGTGCAGATGCAAACCCTCTATGATAGCCTCTAATCAAAACCATATCGTGAAGATTCGGAATAGTTTGTGGTATACTGGTAGAAGATAGAATGAGGAGAGAAAAACATGGAACCAGTGAAACTTTTTCAATACAATACCTTAGGTGCCCTAATGGCGGGTCTGTACGGGGGTTCATTTACGATTGGAGAACTCTTGGAACACGGAGATCTAGGAGTTGGGACGCTTGATTCTATTGATGGAGAGTTGATCGTATTAGATGGTAAGGCATATCAGGCCAAGGGATCAGGAGACCATCCTGAAATAGTCGAAGTTTCTCCGGATGCTAAGGTTCCTTATGCAGCAGTCGTCCCTCACCAAGCAGAAGTGATTTTCCGCCAACGCTTTGAAATGACGGACGAGGAATTGGAAGCCCGTATTGAGTCTTATTATGATGGGGAAAATCTTTTCCGCTCCATTAAGATTCGTGGTGACTTTGCCAAGATGCATGTCCGTATGATTCCAAAATCAACGCCAGAGATGAAGTTTGCAGAGGTTGCAACCCATCAGCCAGAGTATACACGGGAAAATGTCACTGGAACCATCGTCGGTTTTTGGACACCAGAAATTTTCCATGGCGTGAGTGTGGCTGGTTATCATTTGCACTTTATCTCAGATGACCACACCTTTGGTGGCCATGTCATGGATTTTGTCATCACAGAAGGGATTGTAGAGGTGGGGGCCATCGATCAGCTGGATCAACGTTTCCCAGTTCAAGACCGTCAGTACCTCTTTGCTAAATTCAATGTTGATGAGGTCAAAGAAGACATTAATAAAGCAGAATAAAAAGAGGCTGGGACAAAAGTCCTAGCCTCTAAATTTTTTTTGGATTGTCGAGCAAGACGCAGTGGTTGAGTGGGCTCTACTACGCTGATTTCATCAGCTTTTACAGCCCTACTCAACTGTGCGGAGGTGGGACGA
>JAGZKI010000013.1 GCA_018365265.1 Streptococcus parasanguinis
GCTGATTTCATCAGCTTTTACAGCCCTACTCAACTGTGCGGAGGTGGGACGACGAAATCGAATTCTAACGAATGACCGATTTCTGTCCCACTCTCTTTTCTTTCGTTGTTTGAAGCTTAATTTTTGGGCAAAGATTTGGTATAATGAAAGGTATGAAACATTCGGAAAAAGAATCACAATACCAACTTTTACTGGCACAGTTAGACGCTCTCTTAATGGGAGAAACCAATGCCTTGGCTAATCTGTCCAATGCCAGTGCTCTCTTAAATCAAGCCCTGCCTCGTTCGGTCTTTGCGGGTTTTTATTTGTATGACCAAACAGAATTAATCCTGGGACCTTTTCAGGGAGGTGTTTCTTGTGTCCATATCGCTCTTGGAAAGGGTGTCTGTGGAGAAGCAGCTCAAAAGCAGGAAACCATGATTGTCGATGATGTGCGCCAACATGCCAACTATATTTCCTGTGATAGCCGGGCTATGAGTGAGATTGTGGTGCCTATAGTCAAGGACGGTCAGCTCCTTGGGGTATTAGACCTGGACTCAGAATGCGTCTCTGACTACGATCAGCTGGATCAAGAGTATTTGGAAAAGTTTGTCACTATCTTGATCGAAAAGACAAACTGGGACTTTAAGATGTTTGGAGTTAAGAACTAATGTATCAAGCTTTATATCGGAAATACCGTAGCCAGACCTTTGGCCAATTGGTCGGCCAGCAAGTGGTGGCACGGACATTGAGACAGGCCGTCGAGCAGGACAAGATCAGCCATGCCTATCTCTTTTCTGGACCTCGTGGAACTGGGAAAACGAGTGTGGCCAAGATCTTTGCCAAGGCTATGAACTGTCCTAATCAAGTCAATGGGGAGCCGTGTAACGACTGCTATATCTGTGAATCCATTACCAATGGGAGTCTTGAAGATGTTATCGAGATCGATGCAGCCTCTAACAATGGGGTCGATGAAATTCGCGATATTCGCGACAAGTCGACCTATGCTCCAAGTTTAGCCAAGCACAAAGTCTACATTATCGATGAGGTCCACATGCTCTCGACAGGGGCTTTTAATGCCTTGTTGAAGACGCTGGAAGAGCCGACGGAAAATGTGGTCTTTATTCTCGCTACGACAGAATTGCACAAAATTCCTGCAACTATTTTGTCACGGGTCCAACGCTTTGAATTCAAATCCATCAAACTGCCAGATATTGTCCAACATTTGGAAGATATCCTAGCTACTGAAGGGATTGCCTATGAAGCAGATGCTGTCCAGATCATCGCCCGGCGCGCTGAGGGTGGGATGCGGGATGCCTTGTCCATTTTAGACCAAGCCCTTAGTCTGACTGCAGGTAGTGAGTTAACGACCGCGATTTCTGAAGAGATCACCGGCTCCATCAGTCTAGCCGCTCTTGATCAGTACGTGGCTGCCATCCTGGACCATGATGCGACGGCTGCGCTGGAGCAACTCGCGATTATCTTTGATAATGGCAAGAATATGGCTCGTTTTGTCGCAGACTTACTTCAATACCTGAGAGATCTCTTGATTGTTCAGACAGGTGGAGAAAATACCCATGCTAGTGCTTTATTCGCGGCCAACCTTGCAGCCGATCAAGCTCGTCTCTTTGCTCTGATTGATCAGGCGACGACTAGTCTAGCAGATATCAAAAACAGCCTGCAACCGCGTATCTACACTGAAATGATGACCATTAAATTGGCTGAAAGCACAGGCCATGTTTCTAACTCAGCAGCTGTGGAGGTTCCTTCTAATGTGCTAGCTCAGCTGGAAGACTTGAAGAAGGAAATCGCTCAACTCAAGCAACAGTTAGCGCAATCAGGTAGCAGTCTTCCTGCTTCAAAACCAGCAGTAACTCGTCCAACTAAGTCGAACAAGGGCTACCGAGCAGATCGCAACAAGGTCAACGCGATTTTACAAGAGGCAGTCGAAAACCCAGAGTTGGCACGAACCAACTTGATCCGTCTTCAGAACGCTTGGGGGGAAATCATCGAGAGCTTGGCAGGTGCAGATAAGGCCCTCTTAATCGGATCCCAGCCGGTCGCTGCCAATGAAAATCACGCTATTTTAGCCTTTGAGTCTGCCTTTAATGCTGAACAGACTATGAAGCGGGACAACCTCAATACCATGTTTGGAAATATCCTCAGCAATGCTGCAGGTTTCTCGCCAGAGATTTTAGCGGTTTCGATGGAAGAATGGACCCAAATTCGGGCAGAGTTTTCGGCTAAGGCACGTGGGCAAAAAGCGGAAGTGGTAGAAGAAGAGGAAAGTGTCATCCCTGAGGAATTTCACTTTTTATCCGATAAAATCACCCTGCAAGACGATTAAGACATGAATTTTTTACTGAATCATGGTAAAATAATTTTATGAATAGAAAACAATTTGCAGTGATAGCAGTCTTTACTGCTATGGAGACATACTTTTTCAATGAAGCGACCATGGCGGGTCAAATGCTCTTTACATGTTTTTGGGCCCTCTTGATCTTACGCAATCTCCAGACGGCCTATATGGTGGAGAAAATTGCTAGTGCCATTGAAAAAGAAATCAGAAAGAAAAGAAAATAAAACCTTTGAAAAGGAATCCTTTTTCAAAGGTTTTTTTCTTGTTTAAAAGGCTTCGTGGCATTGCTTGCGGTAATCTCCTGGGGAGAGGCCGACCTTCTGTTTAAAAGCCTTTGTAAAGTAGGAGTAGTTGTCATAGCCCACCTGGAGAGCGACTTGGTAAATGGGGGTATCGCTTTGCGATAGCATCTCTTTTGCAGCGGCCATCCGTTTATCGGTGATGTATTTCACCAAGGTTTCGCCGGTGTCGCGCTTAAACATCCGTGCTAGATGATCTGGACTAAGAAAAACCATTTCGGCCAGCTTGGTGCGACTGATATCCTCCTTGTAATGGTGGTCGATGTAGTCGGTGATCCGCTGGATGAGATTGGATTGGTGTTCTAGATCGATCACATAATGGCGAGCAGAGCTCCAGTAATCCCCAATATAGGCTTCAAAAGCTTCGATGGCATGAAAACGCCGTTCGAAGAGAAATTGATGGTGTTTGTTTTGAAATAACTTGTGGGCGAGAATGCCGTTCTTGTCCAGATAAATCCCAATTTGCTGGGTCCAGTCTAGCTGGAGTTCACTCAGATCTGAGAGCGGGATGCGATCTTGAGTCTCTAAGCTATGGATGATTTGGAGAAGCTGTTCCGTCTCTAGTTGATTTGTAAAAGTAAGCGATGTCCGATGAGCGGGCTTTTGAGGTTGTGGACCCAAAGAAGCATAGGAGTGGATACTGTTCCAATGGAAGACTTGTTCTTCACTGTATTGGCAGAGTTGCAGAGCCTTCATCAAGAGCGTCTCAAGGGAAATAGCATCTGAATAGAGAAGGATAGAGGATCGGTCTAAGTCTTGCTGGATCTTCTGCTGGATAGCCTTTAGGAAGTCTGCACACTCTGTAGTCTGATTCTTTTTGAAGAGGCAGAGGTAGCGATCGGTCTGGCTTTCGATTTTACTGAGGGCGCAGTAGTGGACAGGGAAATCCAGGGAGAGATCCTTGATACAATGGCGGAGCTGCAAGCGCCAAGAAGGGACGCTGGGGTGAAAGTCTTCTTCAACTAAGTGGAGAGTGATGAGGACCAAGAGGTAGTCTTCATGTGGTTTAGGGCTATAGCCCCGTTTTGTTACTTCTTGAAGGAGCTGTTCTGCTTGAGATGGACGCGGTTTTCGCAAGTAGTCATGCCAAAATTCAGCTTCTTTTTGTCCTTGCTGGGCTAATTGTGCTGCACTCTTGTGGCGCTTGATCTTATTGAGGGCTTTTTGAATGATAAATTCTAAGCGGTCGGGGTCAATCGGTTTGAGGTAGTATTCAAAACTTTGGAGTTCAATGGCTTTTTGGGCATAATTGAAATCAGCATAATTGGTGAGGAAGATCGTTTGAATGTCATATTTTTCTGACCGGACCCAGGCTAGGAGATCTAACCCACTGCCTTGTGGCATCTCGATATCACTGATCATGAGGGCGATTGGGTGACTTTGAATGATGGCTTGGGCTTGGCTCAGACTGGAGGCAGTATATACCTGCTCAATGCCCAAGGCTTCCCAATGGATGGTTTCCTGTAGGGCTTTAATGATAAAACGATCATCGTCAACGAGTAGGATATTCATGTGTGTCTCCTTTGTAGGGTTCATAAGGAAGGCTCAGTTGGATGCGGGCCCCTCCTTGGGTTCCATTTGAAAATTGAAGCGTGTAGTGATCTGGATAGAGGAGATCCAGCCGCTCCCGTGCATTGGTCAAACCAATGTGATGGCCATCTTCTGTAACTAAGGATTTTTTCTTTGCTAGATCTTGTAAGATAGCGGAGCTAAAACCTGAACCATTATCCTGAAGGCATATGGCAAGCTGTTGGTTTGCTTCTTCATGAATGGAAAGCTGGATGTGGAAGGAATCTTGGAAAGAAAAGCCGTGTTTGATGGCATTTTCCACGAAGGTTTGTAGAAGCAGAGGGGGAATGGCCGCATCTTTCAGACCAGGATCCCAGTCTAAGTCAAAGTGGATGCTGTCCCCATAGCGGATTTTCTGGATTTCTAGGTAATTTCGGATATGCTGGATTTCATCTGCTAGGCGATTGAAATCTTGATTGGCTTGAAAGAGGTGGCGCAAGTAGTTGGAAGTCACCTTGGTCAATTCCTCGATTTCCTTATAGTCCTTAGTTTGGAGCATGCTGTGAATCATGGAGAGCATGTTGAGGTAAAAATGGGGTCGGACTTGATTTTTGAGGTAATTGAGTTCGACTTTTTTGAGATTGAGTTGCGCGTGGTAGGCTCGAATTTGGAGGTCTTTCATATGGATTAGGACCTGATTGATCTTGTGATTGGCTTGATCGATCTCTAAGATCCCTTGGTCTTCGATCACATCTAGCTTGGTGGAAGCAGCGTCTAGCTGAGAAAGGCGTTGGGTGAGTCGTTTGATCGGTTGGATCATCCGTTGACGAATATAAAGGATTAGAATGGTAGAGAGAACGGCGATGATCAAAGGGACCAAGGAGAGAAGGGTTTCCAGTACGATATTTGTACGGAAAACGTCTCCGTAATCGACCGTCACATAAAGATCGAAAGGCAGGTGGGTTTGATTGCTACCGGCTTGAATGACGGAATCTGTAGCATGGATCTGGTTGGGGCGATCGATGGATAAGCGCCCTTTTTTCCCAATATTGAGCTTTTGCAAGGGTTTTAAAATATCCTGGGTAGAAATGATGGCATAGATAGCCTTGCCCTTGTAATGGAGGGATTTCAAGAGATAATCATGCTGGTTCAGGCTGATTCGTTGCCATTTTTGATTGGTCTTGTCTGTTTCTTTGTCATAGGTCTTAAGATGATCTTTCAATTGTACATAGTCCAGGTAGGGCAGTTGAAGACTGGAGGCATTGAAAAAATGGGGGATATCTCTTGTCTCTATGAAAAAGGTAATGGGGCTATCCATCTGGTACTGAAACTCCGTAAAATCGATCCGCAATTTTTTTAGATTTTCATGAAAATCCGTGAAATCAAGCGGGGTATTGAGCTCTGTCAAATAGTCATTGTGGCTAATGGTACTGTACATAAAACGCTCAACGGAGTGAAGCTCTGTATTTAAGGAATCCGCATAGATATGAATCGAGTCCTCTAAATGGAGCATATTTTGGTGTTTAATAAAATTTCGGCTAATCCCGCCAATCAGAAGGTTGATCAAGGTATTGACGACTAAGAGGAGAAAGAGTAGGCGCGAAAAAAATTGAATCGAGTGATCTCGTGTACTTCTGTGAATAGCTTTCATAATGAGCACCTCACATATATTATAGCACTATTTGAAAACGGATTCATGAACAAAACCGATATTAAAGTAAAAAAAATCGGGAAAGTGCATGTTTTTGTGTGGAGAAAACGGAAAAGTGAATGAAGATGCACGAAAAAGTTCTATAAAGATGGAAAGGATTCCTATAAAATAGAGGAGAAAGAAAAGGAGGGCCTTATGAAAAGCGAAGTAAATGCGAAGCAGAGCAAATTGAAGAAAAATATTCCTTTATATGTGCTGCTCCTGCCATCGATTATTTTATTGATTTTATTTGCCTATATCCCTATGGCGGGTCTAGTCATCGCTTTTAAAGATTACTCTCCCGCTACTGGGATATTTGGAAGTCCTTGGGCTGGTCTCAAGTATTTTAACCAGTTCTTCTCATCCTTCCAATTTGCGACAACCATGAAGAATACCTTGAAAATTTCTATTTACAGTATTCTGGTTGGTTTTCCCTTGCCGATTGTTCTAGCCATCATTTGCAACCAGATTCGTGTGGGTAAGTTCAAAAAAATCTTTCAAGTAACGACTTATTTGCCTCATTTTATCTCGACCATGGTCATGTGTGGGATGATTATTCTCTTTCTCTCTCCAAGTAGTGGACTGTTAGCCAATGTCCTCAAATTGGTCGGCTTAAAGATGCCTGCCCTCTTATCTAAACCAGGTAGCTTTGCGGGTGTCTATGTCTGGAGCGATGTCTGGCAACATATCGGTTGGGATAGTATCATCTATCTAGCCGCTCTATCGGCCATTGATCCGACCTTTTATGAAGCTGCGACCATGGACGGGGCGAGTCGATTGCAAAAGATCCGTCATATTGACTTACCCTTACTGTTGCCAACGGCGATGATTCTCTTGATTCTCAGAGCAGGAAGCCTACTCAGTGTTGGTTTTGAAAAGGTCTTGCTCTTGCAAAATCCACTCAATCTAGCAGGAAGTGAAATCATTTCGACCTATGTCTACAAAGTGGGGATGATTAATTTCCAATATAGTTATTCGACAGCGATCGGTCTCTTTAATACCTTGGTCAACTTGATCATCTTATTGTCGGTCAACTGGTTTGCGAAACGCTATACCAAGACGGGATTGTTCTAGAAAGGAGGAGGAATTGTGAAATTGTTTCAACATGCTAGAAAGACCAAGTCGGAAATCCTCTTTGATGTTTTTATCTATGGTCTAGCGATTTGCTTGATTCTGTTGATTGTCTACCCTTTGTGGTTTGTCATTATTGCCTCCTTCAGTAATCCGTCTGATGTGGCAACTGGTAAGGTTTGGTTTATCCCGAGGGAATGGCGACTAGATGGCTATCAACGCTTGATTGAGCAACCTTTGTTTCTAAAGAGCTATCTTAACACCATCCTCTACACGGTTGTAGGGACCATCGTTGCCCTGGTCATTAATATCCCGGCTGGTTACGCCTTGTCGCGAAAGGACCTCTTTGCTAAGAAATGGGTCAGTGTCTTCTTTATTGTTCCCATGTTTGTCTCTGGGGGCTTGATTCCCATTTATTTGACAGTTAAACAATTGGGCTTGGTCGACACCTTCTGGGTAATGGTCGTACCGTTTGCAGTATCTCCTTACAATATCGTTGTAGCTCGAACTTTCTTTAACAATAGTATTCCAGAAGGGATGTGGGAAGCCGCCCAGATCGATGGTTGCGGAACCATTTATTACTTCAGAAAGATCGTGCTCCCCTTGTCCAAGGCTATTATTGCCGTTATTGGACTTTGGACAGCAGTAGGGATCTGGAATTCTTGGTTCAATGCTCTGATTTATTTGACCAATGAAAATCTTCAACCCCTGCAACTGATTCTGCGCCGTCTCTTAATTAGTAATCAAATGTTGCAATCGCAAGCAACAGGGGAGGTAGCTTCTGACCTCCGTATTAAGGCTGATATGATGAAATATGCAGCCATCGTTATATCAACAGCACCGATTATGATGCTGTATCCATTCGTCCAAAAATACTTTAATCAAGGTGTCATGATAGGGGCCTTGAAAGAATAGGAGAAGATCATGAAAAACAGGAAATTTGCCTATCTGCTCCTTGGAGCAGCTGCTTTAGCTGGCTTGACAGCTTGTGGAGCTTCCACAAATAAATCAAGCAATGACAAGAATGATGGAAATACCTTCAAGATCACGACCGTTCGTTGGTCGGATTGGGGGGAAGACTATCACAAAGGTTTTCTAGATGATTCAGCCAAGGAATCAGGTATCAAGATCAAATGGGATACCATGGTGGCTGCAGACTGGTCGGATAAGAAATCCGTTCTTGTTGCCAGTGGAGATTTACCAGACGCTTTCTTGGGATCCAATGCCTTCACGGATTCTGAAATCGCTCAGAACCAAAACATGTTCATTCCATTGGAAGACTTGATCAAGGATAATATGCCAAACTTGAACAAGGCCTTTGAAAAAGAACCAAAATTAAAAGCCATGGTGACCAACCCAGATGGTCATATTTACAGCCTGCCTAAGAAATTGCCAATGCGGCCAATCGTCGGCAACCAGCTCTTTATTAATAAGAAATGGTTGGACAACCTTGGCTTGAAGATGCCCGAAACCTATGATGAATTGGTGACTGTTTTACAAGCCTTTAAGGATAAGGATGCTAATGGCAATGGGGATGTCAATGATGAAATTCCATTTGGTTCTGGTAACTTTGATCCGACCTTCTCTTATATCTTGCCATTCAACAACCGTCTGGGTGGAGATAATACCTATGAAATGTCCGTCAAAGATGGCAAGCCGGTCTATCTACGAACAGAAGAAAGTTATAAACAAGGGATAGCGGCTATGCATGAAGCCTACAAGAAAGGCTTGATCGACCCTGAACTCTTTACAGAAGATACCTCTATGTCTGTTGCCAAACGGATGGATAAGGGTGTGGCGCGTGTCGGTGTGTCAAGTGGTTGGACAGCAGATGCAACCTTCGGCCAACATGCTAGCGAATATGCTCCTCTCCCAGCATTGAAAGGCCCAGATGGCAAACAATATGTCATTTCTGACCCAGATCATTTGAACTATGGACGAAATGAAATCCTGATCACGAATAAGTGCAAGGACCCTGCAAAATTGCTCAAATGGTTGGATAAATTCTACAAGGATGATGCCAGCATCCAAAACTTCTATGGATCCTTTGGTATTGCGACTGAAAAAGATGGCGATAAGTACAAGGTCTTGGCTCCAAAAGATGGTAAATCAGCCGATGAATGGGCTTGGATCAATTCCCTTCGTGACTTTGGACCAAAATATGTGTCAGATGATATCAATAGTCATGTCGACATCGACCAAACACAAGGTGATGGCCTCAAATTGAAGATGGACAAAGAATTGAAACAATACGCTTTGCCAGCATATCCAAATGTCATCTACTCTCAAGAAGAATTGAACAAATTGTCCTCTATTTATGTCGATATCAACTCCTATGTTACCCAACAAGCTTCTAAATGGGTAGTCGAAGGGGGCGTCGAAAAGGATTGGGACGATTACAAAGCAACATTGAAGAAGATGGGCATTGATGACTTTATGAAGATTCAACAGGATGCCTATGATCGTTACCAAAAAGAAGTGAAGTAACAGGAGTCTAAATGGATTCAAGTAAGTTACTCAGGGGCCTAAAGCCCCTGAGTGCTTCCTTGGAGGAAGTGGAAGAAAATAGAGATGAAGAACAAGGAGAAGAAGATGCAAAAATTATTTTCATTGGATGGACGCTTGGTCAAGACCTTGACCCGGTTGACAGACATCATTATCTTGAACACCTTGTTTATCGTTTGCTGCCTTCCGATTCTCACGATCGGTGCATCGCTTACGGCTTTAGCAACCATGTGGCACCGCTTGTTGAAAGGGGAAGATTCGGATCTCGTCTTTCATTTTTTCCGTCTCTTTCGCGCTAATTTCAAGCAAGCGACGGTGATTTGGCTGACTTGCCTAGGACTATCAGCCCTTCTTTATCTGGATTACTGTCTTTTTTCAAATACGGCCTTTTTAAGTGAGTATGGGATTTGGATCTTGCTTCCCTTTATCGTCCTTCTATGTGGAGGGATGACCTTGATCTTCCCTTATATTGGCCTCTTTGAAGACCCTACAAGAAAGGTCTGTCTGAATAGTTTCCTCATTGCTCTCTTAAATCCTATTCAAACCATCTTTCTTATCTTCTTCAATCTGGCAGTGATTTATATCAGTCTCAGTAGTCCTGAACGGTTACTGACAGCTATTTATCTCTTTACCTTTGGAGGTTTCGCTCTTTGGAGCTTCTTGAATGTCCGACTGACCGATCATATCTTTTCAAGGATCCAAGAAAGAGAAATCTTTGAAAAATAAAGTCAAGCAAGTGGGACGTATGTTTTACAGAATATTATTTAAATCGAATAAAGTTTCCTAGTTTTTAGGAAACGATAGAGAGTAGCACAACTTTTTTTGCTAAAAAACTAAGTGATGCTGAAAAGAATAAATGATATAGACTTTTAGCCTTATTCAAACATATGCTGAAACTTTCCGCTGTGAGAAAAGTGCTAGAAACATAATTGTTTCTAGCACTCGGGAGTTTTGGAACTTTAGGTCCAAAACTAAGTCATGGAACTTCGAAGAAGTTCGCTGACGTCCGACCTCACCTAAGGAAAGTTTCTCTGGTGACTTTTTCTCAATCCGAAGTTTCCTAGAAAATCTAGGAAACTTTTTCTATTTCATAAACATTTCACATTTCTTTTCTATAATAACTATAACAAATGATGAAAGCGTCCACATTGTATTGTCGTGGACCTTGAAATGGAGGGTGAGATCATGCTCTTACAACAGGCAATCGCCTATATTTCTAGAAAAAGAACGAGGAATCTGGTCCTCTTTCTGATTCTGCTCTTAATCCTCTCTTGCTTGTATTTCTGTTTTTCACTGATGCAAGTAGGAGGAAGACTTGAGGATCATATCAAGCAGTCGGCTGGGACCAGCTTTGCCCTGACCAGTAAACAGGGGAATACTCCCTTTGCTCTGAAGGAAGCTGAAAAGGTGCAAGAGCTTTCTGGGGTAGGAGCCATGGTTCCTCAATATGAAAGTCCCGTTCGCATTCTTGGTAAAGAAGCGGTGACTGGGCAGCAGTCGGTAGAGCGGGATGATCTGGGTCAGGAAGCCAAGCAAGCGCTAGGCGCTGTCTTTACCCAGAAGACAGACCAGCACCTGGATTTCCGCAGTGGTAGTTTCCAACTGGTGCAAGGCAAGCACTTATCCGACAAGGCTCGCGGCCAGATCTTGATCCACCAAGAGTTGGCTAAGAAGAACAAGCTAAAGGTCGGAGATTCCTTGACCTTATCCAGCTTTCAGATGGGGGAGACTCCTGCCAAAGAGCAAACCTTTAAAATCGTTGGGATCTTTTTAGGTAAGAAACAGGAAAAATTCACAGGGATGACCTCAGACCTGAGTGAAAATCAAGTCTACCTCCCTTATGAGGATGCGACCAAGCTTCTTGGTCTCAGTCAGCAAGAAGTGACCCAGGTCACCTTTGGGGTCAAAGATCCTGAGAAAATCGATGCCCTCTTGAAGCAAGTCAAAAGCTTGGATCTGGATTGGCAATCTCTACGCGTGGTCGAAGATCGCAAGGCCTTTGACCAGATGAAGGAATCCTCTCAGACCCTAGAAGGCCTGGTACGGATCATGATGATCGTCCTCCTGGTGACGGGAGCCGGTGCTCTATCGCTTTTACTCAGTCTCTGGACACGGGAGCGGATCCATGAAATCGGGGTGCTTTTATCCATTGGGAAGAGCAAGGGCCGGATCTTTAGACAGTTCCTCTTAGAAGTGGTGCTGGTATCCTTACTAGCAGTGGTTCCGGCCTTTCTCATCGGGCGGATAGTCAGCCATCGTTTCTTAGAGCAGTTTGTCGGACAGACCGGTCAACAGCAGACCCTAGAATTACTCAACCAAATCCCTCAAGGCCTTTCCTTAGGAATTGCCTATGCTAGCCTCTTGTGCTTGATCCTTCTGTCGCTCGGTGCAACAACCAGCTTGATCTGGCGCAAGAGTCCAAAAGAAATATTAACAAAAATGAGTTAAGGAGAAATGACACCTATGTTAGAACTCAAACATGTATCCTATAGTTACCAAAGCTACCAAGAAGAGATCTTCTCAGACGTGAACTATCAGTTCGCAAATGGGACATTTTACAGCATTATCGGTCAGTCTGGAGCAGGGAAATCGACCCTCCTCTCCCTCTTGGCTGGACTGGATAATCCCAAGAAGGGGCAGGTTCTCTTTGATGGAGAGGACATCCAGACCAAAGGGTCTAGCTACCACCGCAAGCACCATGTCTCCCTAGTCTTTCAGAATTACAATTTGATTGATTATTTGACGCCACTGGAAAATGTCCGCCTGGTCAACAAACAAGCTGGAAAAGACATTCTCTTGGAATTGGGGCTGGACGAAACGCAAATCAAACGCAATGTCCTGCAACTATCCGGCGGGCAGCAACAACGGGTGGCCATTGCGCGTGCGCTCGTCTCGGAAGCACCTGTCATCTTGGCGGATGAGCCGACAGGAAACCTTGACGAACAGACAGCCGGTGACATCATTGCCATTTTGAAGAAGTTGGCCAAGGAACGCCAAAAATGTGTCATCGTCGTCACCCACAGCAAGGAAGTGGCAGAGGCCTCCGATGTGGTCTTGGAATTGAGTCGCCGTAGCCTCGTTGAGAAGAGCAAGTAAGGAGGGAATGCTATGTTGCGAAATGCTTTTGCTTATATCACACGTAAATGGCCCAAGTCTCTCTTGCTCTTTGCCATCATTCTCCTCATGGGGACCTTGAGCTTGATCGGACTCTCCATGAAGGGAGCGACCCAAAAAGCTTCATCGGAAAGCCTGGGATCCATCACCAATAGCTTCTCCATGCAGATCAACCGCAGGACCAATCCAGGAACCCCTCGGGGAGCTGGGAATCTCAGAGGAGAAGATATCGAAAAAATCAGCCAGGTAGAGGGGATCACCTCCTCCATCAAGCGGATCAATGCCATCGCAGATATCCTAGACCACGAGATCATTGAAACCGAAGAAACCCTACAAAACCAATCTCCAGAGCGGGCTAAGCACTTCAAGAATACCTTGATGGTGACAGGGGTCAATGACTCTTCAAAAGAAGATAAGTTTGTCTCTGGAGCCTACAAGCTGGTCCAAGGGGAGCACCTGACGGATAAAGACAAAAACCAAATCCTCATGCATGAAGATTTGGCGAAAAAGAATGGCCTCAAGGTAGGCGATAAGGTGCGCCTCAAGTCCAATCTCTACGATGCTGACAATGAAAAAGGGGCCAATGAAACTGTCGAAGTGACCATTAAGGGTCTGTTCTCAGGAAAGAACCAAGCTCCTCTAACTTACGCTCAAGAATTGTATGAAGATACGCTCATTTCTGACCTAGATACAGCTGCCAAACTCTATGGCAACACTGTCCAAACAGCTACCTATGAAGATGCGACCTTCTTTGCCAAAGGGGATCAGGACCTGGATGCCTTGATCGAAAAAATCAAAGCCTTGGATATCCCATGGAATTACTTTGACTTGGTTAAGAGCTCTTCCAACTACCCAGCCTTGCAAAAATCCATCAGCAGCATGTTCCAAGTGGCGGACTACTTGTTTATCGGCAGCCTCATCTTTGCTAGCTTGCTTCTCACCCTTCTCCTTGTCTTGTGGCTCAATGCCCGTCGCAGAGAAGTGGGGATCTTGCTGGCTCTGGGACTCTCCAAGGTGCAGATTGCGGGACAATTCGTGGCAGAATTGGTCATGATTTCCATCCCAGCCTTCCTCCTTTCCTATGGAGTCGCAGGTCTTCTTGCCAAAGGAGTCGGAGATACGGTGCTTAAGAACGTAACCAGTGGCATTGCCAAACAAATGGCTCAAGAATCCTCTGCAGCCAACCTTGGTGGAGGAGCTGAGGCAGAAAGCTTCAGTAAGACCCTGACGGACCTCCATATGGACATCCAACCGAGCCAATTGTTGGTGATTGTTTTGGTTGGTGGCCTCCTCTTGATTCTGGTATCCATTCTTTCTTCACAATGGCTCTTGCATAAGAAACCAAAAGATCTCTTGGTGGATGTCGAATAAGAGATTGTTTCCTAAAATAGAAATAGGGTATAATAGGAGGTAGAAGAAGTTTCTTAGATAAAAGGAAAGTGTATGAAGATACTAATCGTAGAAGATGAAGTCCTGATTCGCGAAGGGATGAGCGACTATCTCATGGAATGTGGTTATGAAGTCTTTGAAGCAGGAGATGGGCAGGAGGCCCTGGAGCTCTTTCACAGAGAAGCGCCGGATCTGGTCTTGCTGGATATCCAGCTCCCTATTCTCAATGGCTTGGAAGTGCTCAAGACTATCCGGAAGACCAGCTCGGTTCCTGTCCTCATGCTGACAGCCTTCCATGATGAAGACTATAAGTTGACGGCCTTTGGAGAGTTGGCGGACGGCTACCTGGAAAAACCCTTCTCCTTGTCCCTCTTGAAGGTCCGTATCGAAGCTATTTTTAAAAAGCTTCAGCCTTCCCGGGTCTTCACCTATGGAGAGGCACGAGTGGATTTTGAGAGCTATACAGCCAGCCTAGCTGGTCAAGCTATCTCCATGAATGCCAAGGAGTTGGAAATCTTGGGATACTTGCTCCAGCATGAAGGCAAGGCTCGGACTCGCTCTCAGATCCTCGATGCCGTCTGGAAGGAGACAGAGGAGATTCCTTTTGACCGGGTGATCGATGTCTATATCAAGGAACTACGAAAAAAACTAGAGCTGGACTGTATCGTCACGGTGCGCAATGTCGGCTATAAATTGGAGAGACCATGACCAAACGGAGTATCTTTGCAAAGATCTTTCTGATCACCTTTGCCCTTTTCAGTAGCTTAGTCATCCTTCTACACGCTTCGGTTTACTTTATTTTCCCATCGACCTATATCGAGTCTCAGCGCCAGACGATTTTGAAGAAATCACAGGCCCTGGCCAAGAGTTTCCAAGGTCAGAAAGAAGGGACTATTGAGTCGGTCATTGATCTTTATTCCAAGACCAATGATATCAAGGTCTCGATCAAGGGCAAGGAAAAACAAAATGCCCTAGAGGTCAAGGATGACCTTCTCGTGAACCCTGACAGCCAGAATAATTCTCTGGTCATTGAAGAGCGAAAAATCCAGACAAAAGAGGGGAAGGATTTGACCTTGCAATTCTTAGCAACCGTCGATTCCCAAAAGGAAGCGCGGGACATCAGTTTGGGCTTCCTTCCTTATAGTCTCCTTGCTTCCTTTGTTCTGTCTCTGATTGCCTCCTATCTCTATGCCCGCCTGATTTCTGCTCCGATCCTGGAGATCAAGCAGATGACCAAGCGGATGAAATGCTTGGATCGGACAGCTAGTCTCCCCATTCATTCGCAGGATGAGATCGGCGTCCTCAAGCAACAGATCAACGACCTCTATCACCATCTCCTAGAAGTGATCGACAATCTAGAGCAGCAGAAACAGGAAAATCTGAAGTTGGAGCAGATGAAGGTGGAATTCCTACGGGGAGCTTCGCATGAGCTCAAGACACCTCTAGCCAGCTTGAAGATTATTCTAGAAAATATGCGGGATAAGATTGGCCGCTACAAGGATCGGGACCGCTACCTGTCGGTCTCCCTCGATATCGTCGATGAGATGAACCAAATCGTCCTAGAAATCCTGTCCCTGTCCTCTGTCCAAGAATTGGCCGGAGACAAGGAGTGGATCCAGCTGGATCAGGTCGTAGAGCAGATCCTCGACCAGTACAAGGTCTTGGCCCAATCTCGCTCGCTCACGATTGACAATCAGATCCCAGCCAAACAAGTCTATATGGACCCAGCGATTCTAAAATTGGTCCTCTCAAATGTCATCAGTAATGCCGTTAAGCATTCGGATGCCGGTGGAGAGATCCAGCTCCGCCTCGAAGAGGAAGGGACGCACTTGGCGGTTGAAAATACCAGCCAGGAAATGGTAGAGACCGCTGAGATGCCAATGACTGCTAGTCGCCAGAAGAAGGAAGGAGGCTTGGGACTCTTCGTCGTTCAACACTTGCTGGACCATGAAGAACTGACCTACCAATTTGATAAAACGGCTATGGGCTTACGCTTCCGCATGGAACTGCCCAAAGATCCTCAAGAATAAAAAAACTAGCGAACAAGTGAAATGCTTGTTCGCTAGTTTGTATTTAATCAACCTTTTCTACCTTTAGCAATTGGCCGTGTTTTAATTCATAAATGGTATCCACATAGGTCAGGATAGAGCGGTCATGGGTCACCATGATGGCGCTCTTGTTTTTGGATTTGACTTCTTTTTGGATCAATTGAGCGATTTCTTGCCCTCGATCTGGGTCTAGGCTAGCCGTTGGTTCATCGGCCAAAATGACCTGTGGATTTCCGATGAAGGCGCGAGCGATGGCTGCCCGTTGTTTTTGCCCACCGGACATCTGATTAGGATATTGGTGGTAACAAGCTTGGATGCCAAGATCTGCCAACAAGGCTTTGACTTCCTCTTGGCGTTTTTTCTTGTCCTTTTCCCCTTTTAATTTGGCCACCAGTTCTAACTGGTCACCGATTTTCATATAGGAGAGGAGCTGGTGATCTTGAAAGATGAAGCCGAGCAATTCCAGGCGTTTTTTCGTCCACTGGCCTTGGTTGAGGCCAGTCAAGTCTTGGCCAGCGATAGAAATCCGCCCCTCGTCTGCTGATAAGAGTAAACCAGTGATAGCTAAGAGAGTGGATTTACCAGATCCTGAAGGGCCCAAAATCGCGACAAATTCGTTGGGTTCGACGCTTAAATTCAGCTGGTTGAGGACATGGTGCATCTGGCTGCCATCGGCGTAGGATTTTCTGATATTTTCTAATGCGATAATGGCCATCTTATTCTCCATTTCCACCAATGACTTCGATTGGATCTACTTTTTTGATTTTGACAAGGGACAAGACACCACACAAAATAGAGGTCAGGATAAAGCTAACCGAGATGGTGAGGTTGTCTTTCAGGGTCATAAAGGAAGGGACGCTATTGGGTAAAAATGGCGCCATCATGGTTGCCAAGCCAAGACCCAGCAGTACTCCGATGAGGGAGATGATGGTGAGCTGGGATAGTTGGACATAGGTGATCTGGCTCATGGACATGCCAATGGCCTTCAAGACGCCGAACTGTTTCAACTTCTGCAGGGTGAGGATATAGAAGAAAACCCCAAGGATAGCAGAAGAAGCGAGTAGTAGCACCCACGTGATCATCCGTAGCGTCAGGTTTTGAGCCTTGTAGCCAGGGATTTTATCGATCACTTGCTTCTTATCCGCCACCATTAAGTTACTGGATAGATCGTTAGAAGTGATGCTCTTCTCGGTCACAAGGGTTTGGGCTTGCCATTGATAGCTTGGATCTGTTTTTTGCTGCATGCCTGTGTAGGTCTCCGAGCTAATAAAGCCAATCTCGCTATAGCCGTATTTGGCATTTTTTGCGAAGGCCACGACCTTGAGTTTTTGCTTAGAAGTTTTGTCGATCACTTGATCGCCGACTTGGATTCCCTCATCCTCTTTGAAAGAACTATCTAGAATGACCTCGTTTTTCTTTAAGTTAGAGATCTTGAGATCGGTACCTTCCATGATTGGATTGAGGATTTCTTTTTCATTGTGATCGGTCGCGAAGTAGGTGATATCCAGGGTATTGGAATCCTCTGATTTTGAGACGGTTGCCCGCTGGATCGACAAACCCGAATAGTCCATCCCCTCTATCTTGTTAATCTCATCTAAATCTTTCGCCGTAATGGTTGAGAAGGGGATAATCCCTTCTGAGTCCGTCGAAAGGATGTAGTGCAGGGCCCCATAGTTATCGATTTGGGCCGACACCGAACGGCCCAGTCCATTTGTCAGTCCGGATAAAAACACCACCATAAACATGAGAATGGTAATGAGGAGTTCAATCAGGATAAACTTCTTGGGTTGGTATTTAATTTCATTCCATGCGATTTTCATAATCGTCTCCTTTTAACACGGAGGTGCTCGAGTAGCTCGGCACCTAAACATACTCTATCATCATACCATAAGTGGGGGGATAATAGGGGACTGGTGTTTGATAGAGTATAAAGGAATCAGATAGGTTTATAAAGTTTATAATTATATGTTTCCGAAAAACATATCTTTTTCAGAAAGTGGAACAATAAGCAAAAAAATAGCCCCAACGGTTGGGGCTGTTGGTGTTTCTGATGAAATATCTTAATCATTTCATTTTAAAATGTTCCAAAATAATTATTTCAACATTAATTTTTTATAATTTATACAAAAAAATTCTCAATGAGAAAAAATAGTTTGAAAAAATCTGTTTTTTTGTGTATAATGTACACAAAAAGATGAGGTGATTTAAATGGCTATTACAACTACAAAAGCAAGATTGAATCTAAGTATTGACTCTGAATTAAAACAGGAAGTTGGTGAGGTCTTGAAGGAGATTGGGCTTGACTATACTACAGCAATTAATTTATATTTCAATAAAATCAGACGTGATCGTAAAATTCCATTTGAACTTGAAGCACGAAAAAATTTAACTGTCGATGAATTTCTTGGTTCAAATTGGCGTGAAGGTTTGGAAAATGTAGAGGACGGTTGGGATTGAGTTATAAAGTTGAATTGATTCCTGAAGCGCAAGATGATTTTTATAAATTAGATAATAGTCAACGTCTTCATGTTAAAAAGTCACTTATCAAGTTAGAAAATCAAGGGATGCTTGCCGGAGAGGCTCTTCACGGTAATTTAGCGGGTTACAGGAAGTTAAAACACAAAAAATTGGGCCTGAGAATTGTTTTTCATGAAACTGTCAATGCAATTGAAATTATTGAAGTCATTGCTATTGGTAAGAGAAGTGATAACGAAATTTATACAATTTCTGAAAAACGTATAAAAAACAGATGAAGCTATTTTAACCAACCTGCATAAAAGAAAGAAACACCTACTAACATATTCAAGAAATTAAAAGTAAATGAGATAAGAAAACTGGAACTACTTTCACATATAAAAAAATGAAATTTCATTCAAATTAAAGTATAATAAAATAAGAAAAAGTTGTTACTAAAGATAAAATTTTTAGAATAAAAAATTACCGTAACTAATTAATATTTATATAAGAAAGTGAATGATTCCAATGTGCAAACTATAATTATCAATTCTTAAGCTGTAAATAGTAATGCTTCAGGTCAAATTAAAGCAGAGTTGTTAGGAGCTGGTTTTAATTTTGGAGGTACTGTTGGAGGCAAAACTTATTATAGAGTCCCATATAATCAAAACGGAACTATTAGTCTATACTAACTTAGGAGATAATCGGTATTATGAATGAAAAAAATCGTACATATTTTATTTGTGCAAGTATTATTATTTCATCTATAATTTTAGGACTCTTTATTTATAACGGAATTTATAACGGATTTGACGTTCTGGGTCAATATATAAACGATGGCCTCAGGGTAATTAATAGTAATTTACCTAATATTAATAGGTAGTTAATAGTAATAGAATTTAAATAAAAAACGGTAATTTAGTGAATGCTGATTGCCGTTTTTTGTTTGCTAATTCCAATAACCATTGATAGTGTAAAAAAGAATGTAAATGTTTAACAAAAGATTTGACAAATGGCTTGTACCGAAAAAGTCAGATTGGTTTTAGGAAATTATTCAAAGAAAATTAAAGCTACGTTGAAACATGATGATATTGGGGGGACATCAAATCTTTCTTCTTTTAAGTTTTACAAAACAACATTTCAATATGTTCTACTAATTAACGGCTGTCTTTTTTTGAAAACAACCGTTGCCACCAACTCTTTTTAGTTTCTAGCAATAATGTTTCATTCTTCATTGTGAGAGCTCCAATAAATTGCAACAGACTGTTGCTTATCCAATCATGACGAAATATTAAAAAAAGCTTCCAACACTATTCAAGCAATTAAAAGTGGGAAAACTTAATCCGTTTAGAAAGATAAACATTTGTCTTTTTTCGCACTTTTGCATCGTCTAAATTAACTATTAAATAGTGAAAGGGGGTAGTAAATGGATAAAGTGATAAAAATCGTTGGCGTGTCTTAACGCTTTTATCGGTTGTCTTTTCGTCTTCCTCTATGAGACTGACCTATTTTTTAGTGTCACAGTGCCTCAGATATGGACGATAGCCTATGCTATAAAATTCATATAAAGATAATCAACAACAAAATAAGCAAGAATAGGGAAAAGTCTTTAGATCAAAAAACGCATAATATTAGGTTTTGAAGAACCTTGATACTATGCGTTTTATTGTGGGGAGATTTACTTTATTTTCTCCTGAAATTGAGTTTTTACCTAGTATCGTTTTACTTACGATTAGAAATGAAAAATTTATCAATGAATAGTAAGTGAAATAATGCAAGTATAAATCCCCAGAAACTACCACGAAGAGAGAATTCTTGATGATTAAGAGGAAGCAAATCACGGTTTCCTACATAGATGCATGTCAAAACCACAAATAGAATCCAAAATAAATCAGTCCATTTATATTTTGAAAAATATTTTTTTAACATAATAACACCTTCTTTCTTTGCTATAATAACATTATATGACAAAATGTAAGCGAAAACAAATAAAAAATAATAGGATGATTCGGAGGATAACACCTCCACTTTTTTGTATAGATGCCCCGATTTTTTTAATCATACAAAAATCACGCATTTTCGTTGCTGACACAGCAATTCTGAGCGTTTTTCAGAACATTTTGCGACCTATCAACTATGAAGAATCCTTAGAAAAACTAAAAATTTATGTACAATTGACTAAACTAGAGCTAAACCATTGATAAACTGAATTAGAAGTATAAAGTACATTCTTTAAAAAGTGTACTTTATTCTGGAGTGGTATTTTGTATATTTTATAGTTCATCATATTATCAAATCTAAGAAATTGATTTGTACATTTTTTTCAATGATAATCAAGGTATAATAAAAAAATTAAAGTTCGAATTCTGAAACTACTTTCACATATAAAAAATTGAATCCGAATTGCTGCAGGCCTATAATAAAGATAGGAATAATAAGAATTCTTCCTAGAAAGGAGTATACTGTATCATATGTGACAGTATTATTAATAAATCATGAAAAAAATAATTACTATAGTACAGTGCATTTTGTTTCCCGTGTCTCCTTATATAGCTAGAGAACTATGCTTGATGAGTAAAAATCTAGTCGATAATATGTTCCTTGCATTCTTTATTATGCTAACAATTTCTTTTTGGCTTGGTATTTGGAAGTTGGGAGATCTTGTGGGAAATCCAAAATAGAAAGTAAAAAGTTGTGATAGAGATGAGATTTTTATTTATTTTAATTATTAATACACCTTATTTCTTTTATTTAAAATGGAAGGATAAGCCTAAACAAAAAAATAAGTCCTTTTGTTATCTTTATAAGTTTTACATGATTTACTTGTGGTTTATCTTCATAATTTCCATAATGGCTATCGGTATTTTATCCCTTGGAATAGTAGCTGGTATGGGAAGAAAACTTCCGTTTGGTTTCTTTGTTTTATCTTTTTTATTTGTAGTTCTATTTAGTTTCTATATTTTTAGTATTCTAAAAGAGATAAAGGAATTAAAGCAAATAAAAGGTAAGTAAATAGATAGACGTAATCTAATTTGAATTGTCTTTATCTGGACTATACATCCGTATCTTGAACAGGTTACTAAAAAGGTGCTAAATTATGAAAAAAGTCCCATTGTTAGTCTAAGTTGTTAGTATTTTAAAAAAAGACAAGGTGTTTTATCCTTGTCTTTTTCGTTTTAGTATTGCCTTTGTTTCAATTCCAATAAGTGTGTTCTTTTTAGAGTATTCTATATATTCGAGGTAACATTATCATGGTATAGATCAGGAGAGAAACCCCTCCAAATATGAATATCAGACCTCCGTTTATTTCTTTTTGGAATAGATAAGTAAATACAATGGTACCTATCGGCATAATAGACGTATTTAGTGTGAATAAAGTGCTCATCACTCTTCCTAAATAATTTGTTTCAATGCTACTTTGAAGATAAGTCATGACGACAATATTTAGAATAACAAGAGTGAATGCGATAATTCCCATAAATAAACCGCCAACGGAAGAAATAATCACCTGGGTGTTAGTAGTTGCAAATGTGATACCCAAACCAATGATAGCGATGGTTAGAAGAAAAAGTGGAATGCGGATTCTATTAGTGAGAAGTGTGTTGGTTTCTTCTTTGTATGGTAGTAGTGACATAGACACACTGGCTAATAACATTCCAACTGCAGACATTGTTTCTAGGATACCTACTGTTGCATTATCTAATAAGAGTTGCTCTTTGACTACAAATGGTACTCCAATGCTAATGGAAGTATAGAAAAAATTCAGTACAACACTAACAAGAATAATATATTTGATAATCTGATTTTCTTTTAAAAATCGGATAATTTCTTTAACCCCGTGTTGATGGTTTTCATTCTGTTTGATCTCAGCTTCCTGCCCATCGTGTTCATAGAAGAATTTCATGGTAAGTAAGACACCTAAAGCAAGGAGATTTGCAATGATTTCTAAGAGAATAAAGCCTGAGAAACCTAACCAATTATAAAAAATGACTCCAATAGCTGGCGAAAGCATGGTTGCGATAGCAATGGCAGTTTGTGTAACAGAGCTTAATCGTTGAATTTTTGTATCATTTACTAACTCGTGGATAGAGGCTGAATAACAAGTATCATTGATGTTAACTGTAATAGAGTGGAGTATGACAAACGGGATTACGAGGTATAAGATAGTAGATGAATTCGTTAAAAAATAAAAAGCATAAAACAGAAGAAAAATTATAAGCCTAAAGATGAAATTATAAATTAAGATCTTTTTATGACGGTATCTGTCTACTAAATTACCGATTGGAACCAAGAAAATCAAACTAACTAAAGGATAGATGATCATATTGATTCCAAAACTCATTGCCGATTTTGTTTGGTCCAGTAACATTAATCCTAAAGCAAAATTAAAAGCTTTTCCACTTAAAGAACTAATAAAACTACTAATAAAGTCTTTGATGATTTGTCTATTAGACATTTGATCACTTATTAAATTCTTAATATTAGCCCCCTCCATTCGTTTCAACATTACTTCGGTTATCTAATCCTATTCAATCAACCTGTGTTGTAAGGTAATTGGAATATTAGATAGACCATAATTTTTATTAATTAAGATTTTACCAATTATACTAATAAAAGTATAATAAAAAATGTAAAAAATATTGTATTTATGTTTACTAATTATATTTCTCTCTTGCTTTGACTTTATCTAAATTGATAACTTCTTACGTACCTCTTCTAAAATAGGATATATTTTACAATCGTTAAAGGATTTCAAAATGAAACAGATTAATTTATTTTGCTTTTTGTAGGCTTTACATTTATTCCAGATGTTGATACTATTTATCATAGCGCTTGACTCCGCTTTCAAACGGGAGTACAATAATATTGAGGACAAGATGGTTAATCTCTTTTATTTAGGAGGTGTCAGATATGCAAATCTATTTTGTTTATTCTATTTTCTATCTATTATCACGCGTAGTAGCACTTGTGGTTCTAGCTTATCTTATTAAGTTACTCATTGCTCGTTTAAAAAGAAACTAAGTAACATTTTGCCCAAATAGTAGTTATTTGGGCTTTTTGCTATACTTTAGCCTAGTAGATTAAATTTATAAAGGTAGTGTTGAGCATCTTCTTGTTGAGTGATTTTATTTTATGAAGGTTGTTTATAGTTGAAAGGGGAAAATAGATGGTTTCTAAAATTGATACAGCTTGGGACTTGTTTCTGGAGGGAAAAACAGCAGAAGCTAAAAAGTTGGTTGAACAAGATTTTTCCATTGATACCTGTACAGATTTTAGTCTTTTAAATCTGATGGGATATTTATTATTGGCAGAAAAAGACTATGCCTCGTGTACCCATATCTTTGAGAAATACATTTTATTAGCTCAAAAAAATGAAGATAAAGAACATGAACATATTGGCTTACATCAATTAGCGATGATCTACAGAGATCAGGGTGATTTTCATAAGGCTTTAAAACTCATTGAAGACGAAGAGAAGATAGTTGAAGAGTATTTTCCAAACGATAATCTAAAGAAAGCTGTGAATAACTACGAACAAGGCTATGTGAGATTTAAATTAAACAACCTTGATGAAGCTCTTACATTCATGAATCTGTCATTGGAACTATCTTTAGAGACGGATGACGTGATTTCTCAAGCTTGTAGCTATAGAGGGTTAGGTGAAATCTATTTAGCCTTGAAAGATACGGAATTATCCAATAGACATTTCAAACGAGCTATAGAACTTTTCGAAAGTGTTGGAGAGTTTGAAGGGATAAGGGAAATTGAGGAATTGATTAATCGATGATTTGGCATGTAGATTTTGTCATTAGTTCGCTTAAATAAAAAGTTTTAATATGCTATAATCATTGTATTTGATTAAGGGAGAAAAGATGAGAGGTTGTGCTAGAAATGGAATTTCTATTTATTTTAATTATTTATATACCTTATTTCTTTTATTTAAATTGGAAGGATAAGCCTAAACAAAAAAATAAGTCCTTTTGCTATCTTTATAAGTTTTACATGATTTACTTGTGGTTTATCCTCATCATTTCCATAATGGCTATCGGTATTTTTTCCCTTGGAGTACTAGCTGTTAGAGGCGAAAAACTTACGTCTGGTTTCTTTGTTTTATCTTTTTTAGGTATAGTTCTATTTAGTTTCTATATTTTTAGTATTCTAAAAGAGATAAAGGAATTAAAGCAAATAAAAGGTAAGTAAATATTAACTAAGAGAACTAGCTTAAGTAAAATATAACACGGCTATGAATCATAGCCGTGTTTTTGTATGAATGTACAATTGAAAAATTTATATTTTTCGGAAAGTTAAATAATAAGCAAAAAAACAGCCCCAACCGTTGGGGCTGTAAGGAATTTTAGCGATAGATTGTCCACCCTCTAAACTGAAATCAGCTGAGAATGGCTATCTCAGCATGATTTTTAAACATTTTATGCAAAAAAAATAACTATTCGGTATCAAAATTTCGAGAATTTTACCGAATAGTTAAAAAAAGAGCAGAATAGAATTTTTTTATCGTATCTAATTTAGAGAGTTTGTTGGGATAGTTACTGAGTTTTTTATTTAACATTCAAACTTTATTATTATATCATAAAAATAATTAGAAAAACAGACTTGAATTATTTTGAAATTGCTATATGATGAAGGTATAAAAACTATTAAAATAGCCTGTTAGAAAGAGGAGGAAAAGAATGAATCAGGCTATATAAAATTGATGATTGGTATTTAATGTTGTAAAACAAGAAAGGGTAAGGTAAAAAATGCAATTACATAAAAAAATTTTTATAGTGGCGTTGGTTTTATCCATTTGTATCTCACTTTATTTTCTTATCAATCCGTCTAAAATTCTCACCTTTCCGATTTTTGTGAGTAAATTTGATGACACCACATTTAAATATTACATGTTTGTGAAGATTGGAATTGTATTATTATTTATCAAATTCTTACTGGATATATGCTTAGAGTATATCAAGAATTGGTTTAAAAAGTTTTGATATTTCTTTACACAAAAGAGTCTGAGACAGCGTTTTGTCCTAGACTCTTTTGTGAGTTGTGAGCTCTGTTTTATAGATTCCACTGCTTGAGGGAGACTTCGCCGCTATTGAGCCAGATTTCTTCTTGATTGTCTAATTGGACCAAGAGTTGGCCGGTATCAGAGATATCTTTGGCGAGGCCCTGATAGGTTTGCTGGTTCTGCTCAAAGGTGACGGTTCGTCCTAGGACCAAGGAGCGCTCTTTGTAGAGGTAGACCAGTTCATCGACATCCGTTTGGAAGAATTCCTTCCAGATCTCACTGATGAGGTCATTGCGAGTGATGGGACAAGTTCCTTCAAATAAGGAACCAGCCTTGGTTTGTAGCTTATCTGGAAAAGTAGGGATGGCTAAATTGAGACCGACTCCGATAATGACATCCGTGACGAGACCAGTCTCGATCGATGTGATAGCTTCGGTAAGGATTCCCCCAATTTTTTTATGGCGGTAGTAAATATCATTGACCCATTTGATATCGATATCGATTAGGGTCAGGTTTTTAATAGCCTTGTAGATGGCTCCAGCGACCATGAGGGTATAAGGAGGGAGCTCCGCAGGTGGCAGTTGTGGCTTGAGATGAAGGGACATGTAGATGCCCCCTTGATCGGGGCAGTAGTAGTCACGACCAAAGCGGCCCTTTCCAGCGGATTGCGAATTGGCTAGGTAGAGCGCCTTGCCTTCTTGATGGGCTTCTATGCCTAATTTGGCATCCAATTGGGTGGAGCTACATTGTTCATTTAAGGAAACGGTCAATTGGGTATTTTTTGCGATGACCTCAGGTAGCAGAATATCGCCTGAGACCAGTTTGTAGCCCTTCTTTTTGAGGGATTCGATAACGACCCCATCTTTTTCTAGACGTTGGATAGCCTTCCAGATAGAGGTGCGGGAAACACCTAGTTCTTGCGCCAGCTGCTCCCCGTTGACATAATCATCTGCCTGAGAAAGGGTTTGAAAGAGGATTTCGTGTGTTTTCATAAGACCTCCTAGCGACTGCTGTCTCGAATCGTGAGTTTGGTAGCTAATTTGACCATATAGGGAACACTTGGTTGACTCCCTTGAAAGGTCTGCCGCAATATTTGAATGGCTTGCTTACCCATTTCTTCTGTGTAGACGGTCACTGTGGAAAGGGCAGGAAAGACGTACTTGGCGATGGAAGTATCATTGAAGGAAATGAGGCTGACGCGCTCAGGAACTGCGATTTGATGCTCCTGAAGGGACCGAAGAGCTCCGACAGCTAAGGCATCACTGGCCATGAAAAAGGCAGTTGGCAATTCGTCGCCCAATGCTTGAATCAGTTGCTCCATCATCTGATAACCCGACTCGGTCGAGAATTGCCCAACAGAGACAAAGCGCTCCTCATAAAGTTCTTTTTCCGTGAGAAACTGTTGAAAGGTCCGTTGACGGGGATCCATCTGTATCGGTGTCGCATCTGCCGTCTCTTCCTGCCCGACCAAGAGCCCGATCTCCTTGTGGCCATGCTCAAGGAAATACTCGAGAGCGGTGATGACAGAATCTTCTAGATCGGTCGTCACACAGGAATGCCCTAAATAGAGGGTATTGCTATCGACAAAGATCAGGGGTTTGCCGTAGCTTTCTAGATCTTGAATGGTCTTGGGACTGAATTTTCCAAGAGCAATAATACCGTCTGCCTCCTGAATCAAAGACCAATCGTCCTTGTTGAAGATACGAAAGATCTCATAACCTAATTCCTGGGCTTGTTTCTCCAAGCCCATCCGAATGGCATAGTAGTAGAGGTCCTCTAATTCTTCTTCACGCGTGTACCATTCAAAGATGACGATTTTATGAAAATCCTCAACTGGTTGAGGCGCTGTTTTGCGGCTCTTCTTTTGGTAATGCAGGTCCTCAGCGATGCGAAGAATCCGACTGCGCGTGTCTTCCCCAACAGATAAGGTCGCATCCTGGTTGAGAACGCGAGAGACCGTTGCCTGAGAAACGCCTGCTTTTTCCGCAATGTCTTTAATCGTTGCCATAGTTCATCCTTTATTGATTTCTACTTCCAGTATACTCTAAAAACTAGTAAAAAGAAATAAAATTTTACTAAATTTTATGTTTGCTACGATATTGGCTAGGAGTCAGTTGGCTATAGGCCTTAAAAGCCTTTGAAAAATAGAGGGGATCCGAAAAGCCCACTGAGTAAGCCACAATCTTAATGCTTTCGTCCGTGTTGGTCAGTAACTGTTGGGCACGCTGCATGCGGACAGAGTGCAAGAATTCCTTGGGAGAGATCTGGTGAAACTCCTTAAAGACAGTTGTCAGGTAAGACCGATGGACATTGAGGTCATCGGCGATTTCTTGAATACTCAAGTGTTCTTTATTGTAATGCGTCTCAATCACATGCTTGCAGGTCAGGTAGAGTTGATAGGTTGGAGATGGATGGCTCCGATGGATATCGGGAGCCACTTCACTGATAAGAAATAGCAGTTCATAGATCTGAGAGAGAAGGTGGAGTTGGTAGTGCGAGGTCATTTTTGAAGCCTCTGCTTTGTGGACGAGTTGTTCCATAAACTGGCCGATCCGTTCGGTTTCCACCTCTGTTTTCTTTAAAAAGCCTTTTTCATGCAGGGTTGAAAAACGCATGAAATCACTCACCTTGGTGCCACTGATGCCGATCCAGTAGTAGGACCAAGGTTCTTCTTCATCTGCCTTGTAGTAGGTCACCATATTTTTAGGGAGGAGAAAGAGATCCCCAGCCTCTAGGTGGATTTCTTTCTTATTGAAGTGAAAGACTCCCTTTCCTTCTGTAATAAAATGCAGAACAAAATTATCCCGAACGCTAGGACCAAATTCATAGTTTTTTGGACAATCTTCGTAGCCATAAAAATCGAGGGCTAGGTCAATGGTATCAGTTTGGTATTCAGAAAAGACTAACATAGGTAAACCTCCTACCTAACATTTTACCATATATGTCCAACAAAATTCTATTTTAGTAAACGTTCACATTATGTAAAATAAAGACATGTGAAAAAAGAAAGTTATTGGAACTGAATTTAAAAATACATAGTGATATTTTTTCGGGTCCAATGGAGGAAGATATGGCAATTCGTATCGAACAAAATTTGTTCTATGTAGAAAGTAAGGGACTGAGCCTGATCCTTGAAAATCGAGATGGCTACCTGATGCTTAAGCATCTGGGACGTCCGATCCCGTCTTATCATTTTTCCAATACTGTGCATGAAAAAGATCATGCTTTCTCTGGAAATCCAACACCTGACAATCGCATCTTTAGTCTAGATACCCAGCGTCAGATCTTAGGACAGCACGGGCTTGGAGATTTTCGAAAGCCGTCTATTCAAATCCAGCACGGTGTTACAGAGGTGACGGATTTCCTCTATGTCGGAGCCAATATCTACTCTGGCAGTGTCGAGGCAACTGGTCTTCCCAATCCACATACAGTAGATAGTGCTGAAACCTTAGCCCTGGTCTTTGAAGATAATCAAGCGGCCCTTCGTTTGACCCTCTATTACACGGCTTACGAGGATCGGGCAACCATCACCAGCTTTTCAAAGATTGAAAACTGCAGTGCTGAAACCGTCGTGATCCATAAGGCCCTTAGTGTGTTGGCTGATGTCCCAGCCAGTGACTATGATGTCATCACCCTTCAAGGGGCTTATGCGAGAGAAAAAACAGTCCGCCGCCAGCAAGTGGAACAAGGAATCTTCTCTATTAGCTCGAACCGTGGTGCTTCTGGACACGCCCAGACTCCAGCCCTGATACTTGCTGACCATGAAGTGACGGAAGATGCCGGTTCTGCCCTTGCCTTCCAACTGCTCTACAGTGGGAATTTTGAAGGATTTGTTCAAAAGAATCAAATCAATGAAATTCGGGTTGGATTGGGAATCAATCCAGAAAACTTCTCCTGGGAGTTGGCACCGAATCAGAGCTTTGATACGCCGGTAGCCATGATCAGCTACTCCCATAAGGGATTGACCGGTCTCAGTCAAGAGAGTCAAGCATTTGTCCAAAACCATATCATTCCAGCTCCGTTTGCTTATAAAGAACGTCCAATCCTAATCAATAACTGGGAAGCGACCTACTTTGATTTCAAGAAAGACAAATTGTTGGAGCTAGCAGACGAAGCTCAAAAAGTGGGGATCGAACTCTTTGTTCTTGATGATGGCTGGTTTGGCAATCGTTATGATGACAATCGGGCCCTTGGTGATTGGACCGTCAATGAAGAAAAATTAGGTGGAAGTCTAGCAGAATTAATCCAAGGCATCCACGACAAGGAACTTCAATTTGGCCTTTGGGTGGAGCCAGAAATGATTTCTGTTGATAGTGACCTCTATCGGGCTCATTCGGACTGGGCTATTCAAGTCCCAGGTTACGAACACACCTATTCACGGAATCAACTGGTGCTCGATTTCTCCAATAAAGAAGTGGTTTCTTATATCAAGCAGGTCTTGGATGACATACTTGGAAAGCATGAGATCGACTATGTCAAATGGGACATGAACCGCAATATCACCAAACTTGGAAATGGTAAAACCTACCTTGAAACCAAGATGCAATCCCATGCGTATATCTTGGGTCTCTATGAAGTGGTTTCTTACTTGACAGAGAAGTACGAGAACATCCTCTTTGAGTCTTGCTCCGGTGGTGGTGGTCGCAACGACCTTGGTATGATGCGGTACTTCCCTCAGGTCTGGGCGAGTGACAATACGGATGGCATTGCCAGACTTCCCATCCAGTATGGATCTAGCTACCTCTATCCAACCATTTCCATGGGAGCCCACGTATCAGCTGTGCCAAATCACCAGATGGGGCGGATCACACCGCTTGAAACGCGTGGGCATGTAGCCATGATGGGAAATCTTGGCTATGAATTGGATCTGACCAGCCTTTCTCAAGAAGAGTTGGATAGGATCGCATCTCAAGTCGCTCACTACAAAACCATTCGACCAGTTGTCCAATTCGGACAACACTACCGCTTGATCAATCCAAGCCAAGGTAGCAATCAAGCAGCCGTCCAGTTCACTTATCAAGATCGCACGGTTGTAACTTATGTACGGGTCTTATCAACGGTTGAGGAGATCGAGCCGACCCTGAAACTCAAAGGATTGGAAGAAGATGCGCTCTATCGCTTAGAAGGGACGGACCAAGTCTATTCAGGAGCTGAGCTCATGTATGCCGGCTTAACCGTCGTTCTTCCTCAGGGAGATTTCCTCAGCAAACAATATGTTTTTGTCAAAAAATAAAAGGAGACAGCCAAATGAAATGGTATAAAAAAATCGGACTTCTTGCGACAACAGGCCTAGCCTTGTTTGGGCTCGGTGCTTGCTCCAACGATGGTAAATCTGCGGATGGCACAGTGACCATCGAGTATTTCAACCAGAAAAAAGAAATGACCAAAACCTTGGAAGAAATCGCGCGTGATTTTGAAAAGGAAAATCCAAAGGTCAAGGTCAAAGTTGTCAATGTACCAAACGCTGGTGAAGTATTGAAAACACGTGTTCTCGCAGGGGATGTGCCAGATGTAGTCAATATTTACCCACAGTCTATCGAACTGCAAGAATGGGCAAAAGCGGGTGTCTTCGAAGATTTAAGCAATAAAGACTATCTCAAACGCGTGAAAAACGGTTACGCTGAAAAATATGCCGTGAACGGAAAAGTCTACAACGTTCCTTTTACAGCCAATGCTTACGGAATCTACTACAACAAAGATAAATTCGAAGAGTTGGGCTTGAAGGTTCCTGAAACTTGGGACGAATTTGAACAGTTAGTCAAAGACATCGTTGCCAAAGGACAAACACCATTTGGAATTGCAGGTGCAGATGCTTGGACGCTCAATGGGTATAATCAATTAGCCTTTGCGACAGCAGCAGGTGGAGGAAAAGAAGCCAACCAATACCTTCGTTATTCTCAACCAAATTCCATTAAATTGTCTGATCCGATTATGAAGGATGACATCAAGGTCATGGATATCCTTCGCATTAAAGGTTCTAAGCAAAAGAACTGGGAAGGTGCAGGTTATACAGACGTTATCGGTGCCTTCGCGCGTGGAGATGTCCTCATGACACCAAATGGGTCTTGGGCCATTACCGCGATCAATGAACAAAAACCGAAATTTAAGATTGGGACTTTCATGATTCCAGGGAAAGAAAAAGGACAAAGCTTAACCGTTGGTGCGGGAGACTTAGCATGGTCTATCTCAGCTACTACCAAACATCCAAAAGAAGCCAATGCCTTTGTGGAATACATGACCCGTCCAGAAGTCATGCAAAAATACTATGATGTGGACGGATCTCCAACAGCGATCGAAGGGGTCAAACAAGCAGGAGAGGATTCACCACTTGCTGGGATGACCAAATATGCCTTTACGGATCGTCACTTGGTGTGGTTGCAACAATACTGGACCAGTGAAGCAGACTTCCATACCTTGACGATGAACTATGTCTTGACAGGTGATAAACAAGGAATGGTCAATGATTTGAATGCCTTCTTTAACCCGATGAAAGCGGATGTGGATTAGGAGTAGAGAGACAATGAAAAAAGTATTACAAAAATATTGGGCATGGGCTTTTGTGGTCATTCCCCTCTTATTACAAGCAATTTTCTTCTATGTGCCAATGTTCCAAGGAGCCTTTTACAGTTTTACCAACTGGACAGGTTTGACCTATAACTACAAGTTTGTCGGCTTGAACAACTTTAAGCTCCTCTTCATGGATCCAAAATTCATGAATGCTATTGGCTTTACTGCGATCATCACGATTGCCATGGTAGTTGGTGAGATTGCCCTTGGGATCTTTATTGCGCGTGTCTTGAACTCTAAGATCAAAGGCCAAACCTTCTTCCGTGCTTGGTTCTTCTTCCCAGCTGTTTTGTCTGGTTTGACAGTGGCGTTGATCTTCAAACAAGTCTTCAACTACGGTCTACCAGCGATTGGGAATGCCCTTCATATTGAGTTCCTCCAAACCAGTCTTTTAGGGACTAAGTGGGGAGCGATCTTTGCGGCTGTCTTTGTCCTTCTTTGGCAAGGGGTGGCTATGCCTATCATTATCTTCTTAGCTGGTCTGCAATCCATTCCAACTGAGATTACAGAAGCAGCCAGAATCGATGGTGCGACGAGCAAGCAAGTCTTCTGGAATATTGAATTGCCTTACTTGCTACCAAGTGTCTCTATGGTCTTTATCCTAGCCCTAAAAGGTGGGCTTACCGCCTTTGACCAAGTCTTTGCCATGACTGGTGGGGGTCCAAACAATGCCACTACCTCACTTGGGCTCTTGGTTTATAACTATGCCTTTAAAAATAACCAATTCGGTTATGCCAATGCCATTGCCGTAATCTTGTTCTTCTTGATTGTAGTGATTTCGATCATCCAATTGAGAGTATCTAAGAAATTTGAAATTTAAGAGGAGAAGCACGATGAAACAAGATGAAAGAAAAGCCTTGATTGGCAAATACATTCTATTGATTCTAGGATCGGTTCTGATTTTAGTGCCACTCCTTGCCACCCTCTTTAGTTCCTTCAAACCCACCAAGGATATCGTAGACAATTTCTTTGGATTCCCGACGAATTTCACATGGGACAACTTTAGCCGTCTCTTGGCTGATGGGATCGGAGGCTATTATTGGAACTCTGTCGTCATCACTGTCTTGTCTTTACTTGCAGTAATGATCTTTATCCCCATGGCAGCCTACTCCATCGCTCGCAATATGAGTAAGAGAAAAGCCTTTACCATCATGTACACCCTCTTGATCCTTGGGATCTTTGTACCTTTCCAAGTCATCATGATTCCGATTACGGTTATGATGAGTAAACTCGGTTTGGCTAATACCTTTGGATTGATCTTGCTCTACTTGACCTATGCGATTCCACAGACCCTCTTTCTCTATGTAGGGTATATCAAAATCTCGATTCCAGAAAGTTTGGATGAAGCAGCAGAGATCGATGGGGCTAATAAATTCACAACCTATTTCCGCATCATCTTCCCAATGATGAAACCGATGCATGCGACAACGATGATTATCAATGCCCTTTGGTTCTGGAATGACTTCATGTTGCCACTCCTTGTCTTGAACCGCGATTCAAAAATGTGGACCTTGCCTTTGTTCCAATACAACTATGCAGGTCAATATTTCAACGACTACGGACCAAGCTTTGCTTCCTACGTTGTCGGTATTATCAGTATCACCATTGTCTATCTCTTCTTCCAACGCCATATCATCGCAGGAATGAGCAACGGCGCAGTGAAATAAGATACAAAGGGACGATTCAGCTTGCTGAAAATTTCTGTAGTACCCTAGGGCATCCACATCCGTAGACTACTGAAGTAGCAACGGCTGTGGAAATATAGGAAATCGACGTAGTGTGCTTGCACACAAGGAGATTTATCTTTTTTCCTAAGAAAATAGTCCCGTGTTCAATTCTGTACACAAAGGGACGATTCAGCTTGCTGATTTCAATCGTATCCTAGGAAGCAATTCTAAAATAGAAAAACTCAAGAAAGCCAGGTCTCCTAAGACTTGGCTTTCAAAAAAGAAAAGGAAACCATTATGCCAATTCAAAATAAAACCATGTTAATTACTTACTCAGATAGCTTAGGAAATAACCTTAAGGATCTCTATGAAAATCTGGAGAAGCACTTTGGAGATGCAGTAGGTGGAGTACACCTCTTGCCATTTTTCCCATCAACTGGTGACCGTGGATTTGCGCCTGTAGACTATGATCAAGTGGATCCAGCCTTTGGGGATTGGGAAGATGTTAAACGCTTGGGCGACAAGTACTATCTTATGTTTGACTTTATGATCAATCACATTTCTCGTCAGTCTAAGTATTATAAAGATTACCAAGAAAAGCACGACCAAAGTGCCTATAAGGATCTCTTCCTCAACTGGGACAAGTTCTGGCCGGAGAATCGTCCGACTCAAGCAGACGTTGACTTAATATATAAGCGCAAAGACCGAGCTCCTAAACAAGCCATCACTTTTGCGGATGGGACGACCGAGCATCTCTGGAATACCTTTGGGGAAGAGCAGATTGACCTAGACGTGACCAAGGAAGTGACTATGGACTTTATTCGCAAGACCATCGAACACCTGGCAAGCAATGGCTGTGACCTTATTCGTTTGGACGCCTTTGCCTATGCGGTGAAGAAATTGGACACCAATGATTTCTTCGTGGAGCCAGACATTTGGGATTTGTTGGATAAGGTGCGCGATATGGCGGCAGGCTACGGTGCTGAGCTTCTTCCAGAGATTCATGAGCACTATACCATCCAATTTAAGATTGCCGATCACGACTATTATGTCTATGACTTCGCACTTCCAATGGTAACCCTCTATACCCTCTATAGTTCAAAAGTGGAGCGTCTTGCCAAGTGGTTGAAGATGAGTCCGATGAAGCAATTCACGACGCTCGATACCCATGATGGGATTGGGGTGGTCGATGTCAAGGATATCTTGACGGATGAAGAGATTGACTATGCTTCAAATGAACTTTATAAGGTAGGAGCAAATGTTAAACGCAAATATTCAACAGCAGAGTACAACAACTTGGATATCTACCAAATCAATTCGACTTACTATTCAGCGCTTGGAGATGATGATCGTAAGTACTTCCTAGCCCGTTTAATTCAAGCCTTTGCACCAGGTATTCCACAGGTTTATTATGTTGGATTCCTAGCTGGGAAGAATGATTTGGAACTCCTCGAAAACACCAAAGAAGGCCGCAATATCAACCGTCATTACTACAGCAATGAAGAAATCGCTCAAGAAGTGGAGCGACCAGTCGTACAATCCCTTCTCAAGCTCTTTAGTTTCCGGAACAACTCGCAAGCTTTTGACTTAGAAGGAAGCATTGAGGTGGAAACACCAGATGATCATACCATTGTCATCACGCGCCAAAATAAAGACCAAACTTCCACAGCAGTAGCCCGAATCAATCTTGCTGATGGCACTTACCAAGTGACAGAAAATGGTCAAGACATTGTGTTTTAAAAAAATATGAACGAACTAAAGGATAAGTAAAAAATGCTTATCCTTTTTCTGTTTTATACATTGCAACCGTTTACAAAACTATAAAACAATGGTACAATATCTATTGAAAGAAAGGAGGTCGCTTTATGAAAAAAATCATTTATCCATCTGCGGCCCTATTAACGGCTTTTGCTCTATTATCTGTTCAAACAGCAAAAGCAGACACAGCTCAAGCGTCGGATCAAGCTAATGAACCGGCAGCAACAGTAGAAGAGGTGGTGGCTTCTCCAACTCCAGAAAGCACCACAGAAAATCAGGGAGAAGTGGCCGAAACACCGACGACAACAGACCGTGCAGCCGTCCCTGCTGCCTCCCCAACGGTAACATCGACAGAGACGGCATCTCCTCAAGTGGAAAAACTGCTTGAAGACATGCCTCTCAAGCAAAAGGTTACGCAAATGATCATGCCGGACTTCCGTAAGTGGCAGGAGGCTAATCAGGAGTCGCCACAGGATCTCACCAAGGTCAATGCTGAAGTAGCGGATGCGATTGATAAATATGATTTTGGAGGCGTCATTCTTTTTGCTGAAAACGTCAAAGAGACCAAGCAGACCCTGGCTCTGACGCAAGATATGCAAAAGGCAGCGATTGAAAACAAAGCCAATAACGGGAAGATTCCGCTATTATTAGCCATCGACCAAGAAGGGGGGATCGTCTACCGCTTGGGGACAGGCACAGCCCTTCCTGGCAATATGGCCATTGGGGCTACCAATGATCCCAAACTAGCGAAAGAAGCCGGTCAAATCATCGGACGTGAACTTTCTGCGCTAGGCTTGAATGTGGACTTTGCTCCGGTTCTAGATACCAATAACAATCCTCAAAATCCTGTGATTGGGCTTCGTTCCTTCTCATCTGACCCAAATCGGGTTGCCTATCTTGGTATTCCGATGATGAAGGGCATTCAGGACTACAATGTAGCTGTGGCAGCCAAGCATTTCCCAGGTCATGGAGATACAGCGGTCGATTCCCATACGGGTTTGCCATTGGTGGATAAATCTCTTGCTGAGCTTGAAAAATTGGAACTCCTTCCATTCAAAAAAGCTATGGATGAAGGGGTAGACCTCTTGATGACGGCTCATATCCAATACCCGCAGATTGAAAAAGATCAGGTCGTGTCAAAAGAAACGGGTGAGAAAATCTATGTTCCAGCGACACTTTCAGATGATATTTTAACGGGCTTGGTACGGAAGAAATACGGTTATAAGGGCGTGATTGTCTCCGATGCCATGGGAATGGATGCTATCGCTAAAAACTTCGGTGAGGTGGAAGCTGTGAAGATGGCCATCAAAGCCGGAGTTGACCTAGTCTTGATGCCAACGACCCTTCGCAGTAAAGCCGATTTGAGCAAGATTGATACCATTGTCAATGCAGTAGTAGATGCGGTCCAAACCGGTGACATCTCAGAAGATCGCTTAAATGAGTCGGTTCGCCGGATTCTGACCCTCAAAGAAAAACGTGGGGTCTTGAATTTTGATCCAAGTGCTCGAACAGCTGAAAAAGCAGAGGAAGCAGTCGGATCTAGCCTCAATCGTGACTTGGAACGCAAGATTGCAGCGGCAGCGGTGACGGTTGTAAAAAATGAAGACAATACCTTACCATTTAAGGTGCAAACAGGGGATCATGTCTTACTCTTAGGAGCTTTTGAAAACGAAGTTCCTGGACTAAATTTGGGTATGCGTCGCTTAATTGCGGACGGAGTGCTTCCAAAAGATACCTCCTTTGTGGCCAAGAACTTCACTAAGGAATCCACCCTTGATAGTCTAAAAGAAGACCTCGAAAAAGCCACCCATATCGTAGTGATTTCAGAGATCGGTTATGAAGGGCAACTGGATAAAGATTTCTGGCGGACCAAGATCCCAACAGAAGTCGTCAATTATGCCAATACCAACCATAAGAAGGCAGCAGTCCTTTCTATCTCTAAACCTTATGATGTAGCCAACTATCCAACAGCCAAAGCCATTTTGGCAGTCTATGGAAATAAGGGAATGGATCCAACGGAATCCCTCAAACCAGACAATGCCTTCGGTCCTAATATTCCTGCAGGAGTGGAAGTCATCTTCAATGGCAAAGAACACCTAGGTACCTTGCCGGTGGATATTCCAAAAATTGTAGACGGAAAAATGTCTGAAACAGAGTACGCCTACCGCATTGGTCATGGTCTCTTCTATCCAGCACCTGCACCATTGCCAACACCAGAAACCCAAGATCCAACTTCACCAGTCCAAGATCCAACCCATCAGACACAACCAGTAGAGGTTGGTCACACAGGAACACAGGTCCTTGTTAGCAAGCAAGAAAAAGCTAGCCCTCTTGATGGTCCACAAGTTACTCCGATCGCTGTGAAACAAGCCACTGATCAGGCTCCTGTCAGCGTGTCAGCAAGTCCTGCATCATCGGTATTGCCTAAGACCGGTCAAACAGAGAACCTCCTATCCCTCATGGGCATCAGCCTCTTAACCTTCCTTAGATCTTTTGTCTATCCAAGAAAGAAACACTAAAGGATTCAGAAACTCAATTGGGTAATTTCCTAATTGAGATTTTTTGGTAAAAATTTACTAAAATTAACTCGAACAATACCAAGTTAGCTGAAAATAAAATATGGTTAAAAACCTATATTGTAGGCTTTTTAAATATAAAATAAAAATTAAATAAAATTTTACTAAAAACACTTGAATTTTTACTTGTGATCAGATATAATACAAGTATAAAAACGTTTACAAAACTAAAGGAGTTTCTCATGACGACAACAATCACATCTCAAGATTTACAAGCAAAATTCCAGGCTGTCTTTGGGGAAAAGGCTGACCACACTTTCTTTTCACCAGGACGGATTAATCTGATCGGTGAACACACTGACTATAATGGTGGGCATGTCTTCCCAGCAGCCATCACTCTTGGTACCTATGGCGCTGCAAGAAAGCGTGAGGATAAGGTCTTGCGTTTCTTCTCAGGAAACTTTGAAGACAAGGGGATCATTGAAGTTCCGCTTGAAAATCTCCACTTTGAAAAAGAGCACAACTGGACCAACTATCCAAAAGGCGTGCTCCACTTCTTGCAAGAAGCTGGTCATGTCATTGATAGCGGTATGGATGTCTATGTCTACGGCAATATTCCAAACGGATCTGGTCTTTCTTCTTCAGCTTCCCTTGAGCTCTTGATTGGCGTCATCGCTGAGAAACTATATGATCTTCACTTAGATCGTCTAGATCTGGTCAAGATCGGGAAACAAACCGAAAATCACTTCATCGGAGTCAACTCTGGGATCATGGACCAATTTGCCATCGGTATGGGAGCTGACCAACGGGCTATTTATCTTGATACCAACACCCTAGAGTATGATCTGGTACCGCTGGACCTCAAAGACAATGTCGTAGTCATCATGAATACCAACAAACGTCGGGAATTAGCGGATTCAAAATACAATGAACGTCGTTCAGAATGCGAAACCGCCGTTTCTGAACTTCAAGAAAAATTGGATATCCAAACCTTAGGGGAATTGGATCTCTGGACTTTTGATGCCTACAGCTACTTGATCAAGGATGAAAATCGCATCAAACGGGCTCGTCATGCTGTACTTGAAAACCAACGGACTCTCCAAGCTCGTAAGGCACTTGAAGCAAGTGATTTGGAAGGCTTTGGTCGTCTCATGAATGCTTCCCACGTATCATTGGAGCATGACTACGAAGTGACAGGTCTAGAATTGGATACCTTGGTGCATACAGCCTGGGAACAAGAAGGCGTCTTGGGCGCTCGTATGACAGGAGCAGGCTTTGGTGGTTGCGCCATCGCCCTTGTAAACAAAGATAAGGTTGAAGCCTTTAAAGAAGCTGTCGGCAACCGCTATGAAGAAGTCGTTGGCTATGCGCCAAGCTTCTATATTGCAGAAGTTGCGGCAGGAACACGGGTACTCGATTAAAAAGGAGATAGGATGACAGAACAGGTATTAGATGCATTTGTCACGGCCGTCATTGCGGCGAGTGACTACGAAGAGATGGATCGGATTTATCTAAAAAATCGCGTCATGAGTCGCGTTGGAGAAGAAGGGCTAGATGCCCCAGCCAAAAAAGAAGACTTGATTGCACTCAAAGATCAGTTGGTGGAGATTGCGGTTGCGAATAGCAAGATCCAGGACAGTATGGCCGCCAAGGACAGCTTGGGTGCGGAGTTGATGGATTGGATTACCCCTAGCCCTAGTCAGGTCAACCATCGCTTTTGGGAGACCTACCGTCAGTCCAAGGAAGACGCGATTGCTGATTTCTATGACCTCTCTAAGCGCAATGATTACATCAAGGTAGAGGCCATTGCGCAAAATATTGCCTTTGAGGCAGAAACTCCCTACGGTTCTCTTGAAATCACCATTAATCTGTCAAAACCTGAAAAAGATCCTAAAGACATTGCAGCAGCTAAACTTGCCAAAGCCAGTCATTATCCAGCCTGCCAATTGTGTTTTGAAAATGAAGGCTATCAAGGTCGCCTAGACCATCCAGCTCGGGCCAATCATCGGATTATTCGCTTTGATATGAACGGTCATGACTGGGGCTTTCAGTATTCCCCTTATGCCTACTTCAATGAACACTGCATTTTCCTTGATAGCCAGCATGTTCCCATGGCCATTAGTCGTAAGACCTTTGAGCGACTCTTGACCATTGTCGAGACTTTTCCAGGCTATTTTGCGGGCTCCAATGCAGACCTGCCCATTGTAGGGGGGTCCATCCTGACTCATGACCATTACCAAGGCGGACGGCACACCTTCCCTATGGAGCTAGCTCCTGTTGAGGAAATCTTTACCATTGAGGGCTTTGAGGCTGTATCGGTAGGAATTGTTAATTGGCCCATGTCAGTTCTTCGTTTGCAATCGGACGACAAGGCGCAATTGATTGCCCTGGCAGACCATATCCTCACAGCCTGGCGAGGCTACTCGGATCCAGCCGTTCAAGTTTTAGCGGTATCCGATGGTCAGCCCCACCATACCATTACCCCCATTGCACGGATTCGTGATGGGCATTATGAATTGGACTTAGTGCTCCGTGATAACCAAACCTCACCAGAGCATCCCGATGGCATTTATCACCCACATGCGGATGTGCAACACATCAAAAAAGAAAATATTGGCTTGATCGAAGTCATGGGCTTGGCCATATTGCCACCTCGACTCAAGGAAGAGCTCAAGCAGGTTCAAGACTATCTGCTTGGACGTGAAAGCACTGTGGCGACCTACCACCAGCCTTGGGCGGATGACTTGAAAGCCACTCACCCATCCATCACAGACGAAGCAGAGGCAGAAGCTATTGTTCGTGAATCAGTCGGTCAGATCTTTGCGCGCGTGCTCGAAGATGCCGGTGTCTACAAGAGAACAGCAGAAGGACAAGCTGCCTTTAGACGCTTTGTTGCGACACTTTAAGTGTGGAGAAGCGGCAGAAATTTGGTACAATAATAGAGAAGACAAGAAGCGAAAGGAAAACAAATGGCAATACTCGTACTCGGAGGAGCTGGCTATATCGGTTCCCACATGGTCGACCGCTTGGTCAATGAAGGACAGGAAAAAGTCGTCGTGGTCGATAGCCTGGTCACAGGCCACCGTGCAGCGGTGCATCCAGATGCCGTCTTTTACCAAGGAGACCTGGCGGATCAAGACTTTATGCGCACTGTGTTTAAAGAACACGCAGATATCGATGCGGTCATCCACTTTGCGGCCTACTCACTGGTCGCGGAGTCCATGGCAGATCCTTTGAAATATTTTGACAACAATACAGCTGGCATGGTCAAACTCTTGGAAGTCATGCATGAATGTGGGGTACACTACATCGTCTTTTCTTCAACGGCTGCCACCTACGGCATTCCAGAAGAAATTCCGATTCTTGAAACCACTCCACAAAAACCAATCAACCCTTATGGCGAAAGCAAGCTCATGATGGAAACCATTATGCGTTGGGCCGATCAAGCCTACGGGATCAAGTATGTGCCCCTTCGTTACTTTAATGTTGCTGGTGCCAAGCCAGATGGATCCATCGGAGAAGACCATGGACCAGAGACACATCTCTTGCCGATCGTCTTGCAAGTGGCCCAAGGCAAACGCGAGAAGATCTCTATTTTTGGAGATGACTACCAGACACCAGATGGCACCAATGTACGGGACTATGTCCATCCATTTGACTTGGCAGATGCCCATCTTTTAGCAGTGGAGTATCTCCGAAATGGGAATGAATCGACTGCCTTTAACCTGGGCTCATCGACTGGATTCTCCAATCTTCAAATCGTTGAAGCAGCTCGCAAGGTGACAGGACATCCGATCCCACTTGAGCTGGCCGATCGCAGACCAGGAGATCCAGATACCTTGATCGCATCCTCTGAGAAGGCGCGTGCCATCCTCGGTTGGCAACCAAAATTTGACAATATCGAAACCATTATCCAAACAGCCTGGGCTTGGCATTCCAGCCACCCAGATGGCTACAATGATCGATAAGGAGGGGCTGCGGACATCATTTTTGAGACTTTTTTAATAACATCTAAAACGACAGTTGATCTTGCCAAATGACTCGTTTCAGACGTCAGTCATTTCCCTAACCATCATAAAAAAGTGAGGTATTCAAAATGAATAAAACCACAAAAATGTTAGCCGTCTTCTTGACAGCGGGTCTTCTTTTAGCTGGTTGCACACAAAAAGAGAGTACAAAATCTACTAGTCCATCGTCTACTAAGGCGACAAGTAAAGCAACAAGCAAATCATCCGCTAAAGAGAAGACAAAAGAGTCATCAACTGATGAAAGCAAAAAAGAAGATGCACTAGCAGGTGCACAAAAAACCGTTCTTGAAACGAGTGATGAAGCAGGTAAGTCCACTGTAACCTTGTATTACAAGGGAGATACCTTGTTGTTACAAGAAAAAGTTGATGATTACGACGTCTCAAAAGTGCCTGGTGAGAACCCTCTTGAAACCATGAAAGAAGCCGTCGCTAAGAGCCAAGAAAAATTCAAAGATCTGATGGGCCATGGATTTGAACTAACATCAGAATACAAAGACGGAATCTTTTATATCCGCAATACCATTGATTACACAAAAATCGATTTTAATAAATTAAAAGAAATCGTCCCAGGCTTTAATCCCCTAGATGACAAAACAGTCAGTTATTCAGTAACGAAAGACAGTCTTATCAAGGGCGGAATGGTCGAAAAATAAACAAAATGGAGAGCAGCTCAGTTTGTTGCTCTCTTTTTGTTTTCGTATGAATTCATGGGCATATTTTGTAGAATAGGATTTAAGGAAAAGAGTATTTAAATGAGTGATATCTTTTTAGAGAGTGCAAATCATGATTTGCATTTGTATGAATAAAATCTTTAGTTGAGTGATTACAGTTAAGAAGTCCACTGACGAGTAGGAAGTATTGAGAAGATCAATCCAGTTTACTTATGCACTGATCAAACGATTCATCCCTTTTGAAATTAAAGATGTAATAGAAGGGGTTGGAAGAAATACAATTAAATATAAAAAAGAGGCTGGGACAAAAGTCCTAGCCTCTCAATTGTTTTTGGATTGTCGAGCAAGACGCAGTGGTTGAGTGGGCTCTACTACGCTGATTTCATC
>JAGZKI010000014.1 GCA_018365265.1 Streptococcus parasanguinis
ATCTTGACTGACAACGGTGCAACTGTTGTTGAATCAAAAGATTGGGAAAAACGTCGTCTTGCATACGAAATCCAAGATTTCCGTGAAGGACTTTACCACATCGTAAACGTTGAAGCGAACGACGCTGTAGCTCTTAACGAGTTCGACCGTCTTTCAAAAATCAACGGTGACATTCTTCGTCACATGATCGTAAAAGTTGACGCGTAAGAAATCATCAGAGGTGACTTATGATTAACAATGTTGTACTTGTCGGTCGTATGACCCGTGATGCTGAACTTCGCTATACTCCAAGCAATCAAGCAGTTGCTACTTTCAGCCTAGCTGTCAACCGCAACTTCAAGAGTCAAAATGGAGAGCGCGAAGCCGATTTCATCAACTGTGTGATCTGGCGTCAGCAAGCAGAAAACTTAGCCAACTGGGCTAAGAAAGGTGCTTTGATTGGGATTACCGGTCGCATTCAAACACGTAATTACGAAAACCAGCAAGGTCAACGTGTTTATGTCACTGAAGTCGTAGCAGACAGCTTCCAACTATTGGAAAGCCGTGCAGCACGCGAAGGGCATGCAGGTGGTGGCTATTCATCAGGCAACGGTGGTTTTGCTGGAAATGCAACCCCAAGTTTTGGTGGATCTGAACCAAGCAATGCAGCGCCAAACTTTGGTCGTGAAGAAAATCCATTTGGAGCGAATCCAATGGATATCTCAGACGACGATCTTCCATTCTAAGAATGGGTTTAACGAATTAAAACTATAAAGGAGAATTAAACATGGCTCAACAACGTCGTGGCGGATTCAAACGCCGTAAAAAAGTTGATTACATCGCAGCAAACAAAATTGAATATGTTGATTACAAAGATACTGAGCTTCTTAGCCGTTTCGTTTCAGAACGTGGGAAAATCCTTCCTCGTCGTGTAACTGGAACTTCAGCGAAGAACCAACGTAAAGTAACAACAGCTATCAAACGCGCTCGCGTAATGGCTTTGATGCCTTTCGTAAACGAAGATTAAAAAAGAGGTCCAGTGGACCTCTTTTTCATGAGCTTGGAAATATAAGAGCGAGTTGAGGTCCGGTGGACCTCTTTGACCTTTCCCTAGCTCTAATCGTGTTATAATGTGGGAAGAAATGTATCAAGGAGGGAACTATGAAGGAAGGTGTAATCATCAGGAGGATGATAAAGGCAGATATTGAGCATATCTCTCAAGCCTTTATTCACCAAGGGTGGCCGGGTAGAGAGGATATCTTGACTAGCTATTTTCAGGAGCAGGAGAATAGAGAGAGGGACGTATTAGTAGCTGAGTCGGATGGATTTGTGGCAGGCTATATCACTATATTGCCTGCTGCCAAGAACGGCCCTTTCGTGGGAGTCTATCCTGAACTAACTGATTTTAATGTTTTTGAGCCATTTAGAAGTCGAGGAATTGGGAATCAACTCTTAGAAGAGGCGGAAAAAAGAGTCCGGCTACTATCAGAGATTGTTACTTTAGGGGTTGGTTTACACTCGGGTTATGGCCCAGCTCAAAGACTGTATGTTAAACGAGGCTATATCCCAGATGGATCTGGAATTTGGTTTAGGGATCGCCCCTTGGCCCCTTACAGTTCTTGTGAAAACAATGATGATTTAGTCCTCTATTTTTCAAAAAGGTTGAACAAGGAAATACAGTAAAACGAAAAACGGATGAAAACTTCATCCGTTTCTTTTTAGCGTCGAGTTGCAGGTGCTGTGCTCGAACTTTTAATATTAAAGCGTTTCTTGAGGTAGAAGCGAAGGACAAGCGCTAGAGCTCCTAAAACGATGGCAAAAACATCTGGAATAGTTGGGTTGAGGACTTGTGGAAGTAATGATGTAAAGGACAAGACGATGACCCAAAGGAACATGACTCCGACAAGAATCGGCATGGATTTCCAAAGAGAGGGACGCTCACTGCGATCTTTTGTGCCATCCATATACTGATAGAAGAAGTAGTACATGAGATACAAGAGCAGAGCCCCTGTCAAACTTCCAAGGATCAAGGTGATCAACCCATAGCCAGTACGACGCGGTGCGACCAAGTTCATAAAGGCGCTAATCGCAGCAAAGACACCAAAGATAAAGAGGAAGGAATCCAAAATCATAAGAGAGGGAGCATCGTTTAATTTCGGATGCTCTTTTTCATAGCGTTCTTTCTCGCTGAAAGAATTCGCCCAAACAGTTGGAGCTCCAAAAAGAGTCCGTGCCGGAATCCCTTTTCCTTGGTTTTCATGGATAGCTGGAAGGATTTCTTGGATGAGGCTTTCTGCTTCTTCCTCTGATTTCCCGTTTTCAAGCAATTGGTGTTTGGCAATACGGATAAATTCTTGGTTTTTCTTGCTGAGTTGATTCAAATCAAATTGAGACATAAATACTCCTTAGTGTTATTAGTAGGTGTTAGAACCATTTTTTATGGATGAGGTAGACGACGAGAGACCCGGTCAGGGCAAAAGCGATGAAAATGATGAGCCAGAAGGCGTTTGGTTCTCCATTGAGCGGTAATTCATTGTCTTTGAAGTTCATTCCGTAGGCCGAGAAAATCATGGTTGGAATGGACATGACGATGGTCACCATGGCCAAGGTCTTCATGATGTTGTTCTGGTTGTTGGAGATGATCGATGCGAAAGTATCGGTCATGGAGTGGAGGATATTTCCATAAATATCCGCCATCTCAATGGCCTGCTGGGTTTCGATCAAGGTATCTTCCAGCAGATCTTCGTCTTCTAAGTATTTCTTGATGTTACTAGTGGCGCTGGTCAATTTCTTGATCACGCGCTCATTGGTTTTCAGAGAGGCCTTAAAGTAGACGATGGTTTTTTCTAACTCCATCAACTCAATCAGCTCTTCATTACGCGTTGATTTGTGCAATTGGCTTTCAATCTGTTCGCTCTTTCGATCCAGGGTACGAAGCGCAGACAAGTAGAGTTCAGCGTTGCGATAGAGGATCTGAAAGATAAAGCGCGACCGCATAAAAGTATAGAAATTCCGCAAGCGTCGGTTGATAAAGATATCAAGAAGTGGCAATTTCTCCAAGCAGGTCGTGATGATAGCCTCTTCTGTCAGGATAATTCCTAGCGGAATGGTCACGTAGTAGGTCTGATTGTTCCGCTCTTCCTTGATGGGAACGTCTACGATAATCAAGGTATACTCGTCTTCGATGGTCATACGGGACATTTCTTCCGCATCGAGTGGAGCCCGCAAGTCTGCAATATCAATATTAAAAGCAGAAGCGATTTCCATCGATTCACTTTGAGAAGGGTTAACAAGGTTTATCCAGCTACCGGGTTCCAGCGTCTCTATTTCTTTAAATTCAGTCGTTGTCGATAAAAAGACCTGTTTCATGGTGCCTCCCCTTGTTTTTTTACACCTTAACATTATATCAGAAAAAGGACGGTTTTGGATAAAAGAATACTAAAAAATTTGTTATAATGGAGGTTAACAAAAAGGTGATTAGAGTAAGAACATGCAAGATAAAATTGTCATTCATGGGGCACGCGCCCATAATTTAAAAAATATAGACGTGGAAATTCCACGGGACAAATTGGTAGTGGTGACGGGTTTGTCTGGTTCTGGAAAGTCCAGTCTGGCCTTTGATACCCTCTATGCAGAAGGTCAGCGCCGCTACGTGGAGAGCTTATCAGCCTATGCCCGGCAATTCTTGGGAAATATGGAAAAGCCAGATGTGGACTCCATTGACGGCTTGAGTCCAGCCATTTCCATCGACCAAAAAACGACCAGTAAAAACCCCCGTTCTACAGTGGGGACGGCAACAGAGATCAATGACTACCTGCGCTTGCTCTATGCGCGTGTAGGGACGCCTTATTGTATCAATGGGCATGGAGCGATTACCGCTTCTTCGGTTGAGCAAATTGTCGATCAAGTCTTGGAATTACCAGAGCGCCAACGCCTGCAAATTCTAGCTCCCATTATCCGTAAGAAAAAAGGCCAGCACAAGAATATCATTGAAAAAGTCCAAAAAGACGGCTATGTCCGGGTGAGGGTCGATGGTGAGATCTATGATGTGACAGAGGTTCCAGAACTGTCTAAAAGCAAGCAGCACACGATTGAAGTGGTGGTGGACCGAATCGTGATCAAGGAGGGCATCCGCTCGCGGCTCTTTGATTCGATTGAAGCAGCCCTTCGGATTGCGGATGGTTATGTCGTGATTGATACCATGGATGGCAAGGAGCTACTCTTTTCTGAACATTATGCTTGTCCAGTCTGTGGCTTTACCGTTCCTGAATTAGAGCCCCGTCTCTTTTCTTTCAATGCGCCTTTCGGCTCCTGTCCAGACTGTGATGGGTTAGGCATTAAGCTGGAGGTGGACTTAGATTTGGTGGTGCCAGATGATCGCTTAACCCTTCGTGAAGGAGCTCTTGCTCCTTGGAATCCGATCTCTTCCAACTACTATCCTCAGATGCTGGAGCAGGCCATGATCCATTTTGGCATTGATATGGATCAGCCTTTCTCAGATCTTTCTCAAGAAGAAAAGGACTTGGTTCTCTATGGTTCAAACGGGAAAGAATTCCACTTCCACTATGAAAATGAGTTTGGTGGGGTTCGAGATATCGACATTCCCTTTGAAGGAGTCGTAACCAACATTCACCGTCGTTTCCGTGAGACCAATAGTGACTTCACCCGCAACCAAATGCGTTCTTATATGAACGAATTGACCTGTGCGACCTGCCATGGCTACCGTCTCAATGACCAGGCTCTTTCTGTTCGTGTCGGTGGGGAGAAAGGGATGCATATCGGGGAAGTGTCAGATCTATCGATTGCGGACCACTTAAAAGCTGTGGATCAGTTGGTCTTAACAGACAATGAAGCCACGATTGCAAGACCGATCCTAAAAGAGATTAAGGATCGCTTAACCTTCTTAAACAATGTGGGGCTCAATTACTTGACCTTGTCGCGCTCAGCAGGAACACTATCAGGTGGAGAAAGCCAGCGCATTCGCTTGGCAACCCAGATCGGTTCCAACCTCTCTGGAGTCCTTTATATCTTGGATGAGCCGTCAATCGGCCTCCACCAGCGGGACAATGACCGCCTGATTGCCAGTCTCAAAAAGATGCGTGATTTAGGCAATACCTTGATCGTCGTCGAACACGACGAAGATACTATGAGGGAGGCAGACTACCTGATCGACGTCGGCCCAGGTGCCGGTGTCTTTGGTGGAGAGATCGTTGCTGCGGGAACTCCAAAGCAGGTGGCTCGTAATAGTAAATCCATTACCGGCCAATATTTGTCCGGCAAGCGCAAGATTCCAGTTCCAACAGAGCGCTGTTCAGGAAATGGTCGTTCTATTGAAATTACAGGGGCCAGTGAGAACAACTTACAAGATATCACAGCGCGTTTTCCTTTGGGCAAATTTATCGCAGTCACTGGAGTTTCCGGTTCTGGGAAATCGACCTTGATCAATGGCATCTTGAAAAAAGCCATCGCTCAAAAGCTCAACCGCAATTCGGAAAAACCAGGGAAATACAAGACCATTCAAGGGATTGAGCATATCGATCGCCTGATCGACATTGATCAAAGCCCGATCGGTCGGACTCCTCGTTCCAATCCTGCAACTTATACAGGCGTCTTCGATGACATTCGAGATCTCTTTGCTCAGACCAATGAAGCCAAAATTCGGGGCTATAAAAAAGGTCGCTTTAGTTTCAATGTCAAGGGTGGGCGTTGTGAAGCCTGCTCAGGAGATGGTATCATAAAAATTGAAATGCACTTCTTGCCAGATGTTTTTGTTCCTTGTGAGGTCTGCCATGGACGTCGTTACAATAGTGAGACATTAGAAGTCCACTACAAGGAAAAAAATATTGCAGAAGTGCTGGATATGACGGTCAATAAGGCGGTTGAATTCTTCAAGCACATTCCAAAAATTGAACGCAAACTCAAGACCATCCAAGATGTGGGCTTGGGCTATGTAACACTGGGGCAACCAGCGACCACCCTTTCAGGTGGGGAAGCGCAACGGATGAAGTTGGCTTCTGAATTGCACAAGCGCTCTACAGGAAAATCCTTCTATATCTTGGATGAACCAACGACCGGACTCCATACCGAAGACATTTCTCGCTTGATCAAAGTCTTAGAGCGATTTGTGGATGATGGCAATACGGTCCTTGTGATTGAGCACAATTTGGATGTCATTAAGACAGCAGATCATATCATCGATTTAGGACCAGAAGGCGGTGTCGGTGGTGGAACTATTATTGCAACTGGAACACCTGAAGAAGTCGCAGCAAATCCTGTTAGCTATACAGGACAATATTTGAAAGGAAAATTACAATGAATCAACGGATCGACAATTTACGAAACAAAATGAAGGCCAAAAACCTTAAAGCGGTACTGATTAACAATTTGAAAAATGTCTATTATTTGACCCATTTCTGGGGCTCAAACGGGACGGCTTTGGTGACAGAAGAACGCGTAGTCCTCTTTACGGATTCGCGCTACACCATTCATGCCCATGCGACTTGTTTCCCCTTTGTGGAGATCGTAGAAACCCGTGATGAGTTGACTGCAGCTGCAGAGATCGTTAAGGATCTTGGAATCAAAGAACTTGGTTTTGAGGACGAAGTGACGGTGGCCTACCATGCCCGTATGGCTTCTGTTTTCAGTGGCATCAGCCTTCAATCCCTAGCGAACTTTGTGATGGAATTGCGATTGATCAAGGATGAAACAGAGATTGCGGCCATTAAAAAAGCTTGTAGTATCTCTGACCAAGCCTTCCGTGATATTTTGGACTATATCAAGGTGGGACAAACTACAGAATTGCAAGCAGCAACTTTCCTCGATTTTAGAATGCGGGAGTTGGGAGCATCAGGTGTATCTTTTGATATCATCTCCGCAGCTGGTGAACGTTCTGCTATGCCACACGCAACTCCAAGTGATCGGGTGATTTCAGCAGGAGATGCCTTGACCCTCGATTTTGGTTGCTTGTATGATCACTATGTCAGCGATATGACACGGACTATCTATGCTGGACATGTCAGCGACAAGGAAAGAGAAATTTACGAAACAGTTTTGAAAGCCAATCAAGCCTTGATTGCTGCGGCCAAAGATGGACTTGGTTTCCGTGATTTCGATAAAATCCCACGTGATGTGATCGAAGCAGCCGGCTATGGCCAATACTTTACTCATGGAATCGGTCACGGAATTGGGCTTGATATCCATGAAGAACCCTACTTTAGCCAAATGTCTAAAGAAGCCATTCAAGCAGGGATGGTTTTAACAGATGAGCCAGGTATTTACATTGAAGGTCTCTCTGGTGTGCGCATCGAAGATGACCTCTTGATCACAGAAACAGGCTGTGAAGTCTTGACCCTTGCTCCTAAAGAGTTGATTGTCCTATAAAATAGACAGTATTTTCTTAACCCCTGTGTAACAAACAAAGATAAGAAATGAGGCCTATGAAAAAACGAATTTTAGTATTGGGAATTCTTCTAGTAGCCCTTCTATTTGCATTTGCTCCTTCTGCTCATGCTGGTGTCGGAAATACGCATAGTGGTGGTAGTAGCACTATTCATTCTGGCGGTGGTGGTGGTAGTAGCTGGTCTGGAGGGGGAAGTAGCTGGTCTGGTGGCAGTAGCTGGTCTGGTGGATCCAGTAGCTACAGTTCTGGTTCTGGAACAGACTCTGATGGTGTAGTAGCAATTTTTGCTATCGTTGGATTGATTGGATTTGTCTATAATATTGCAAAAGAAGCTAATGAAAGTGATGAATCATTTTCTTCAAACAGTGGTCCAAAACGGACAACTGAAGAACGGGCTGGTCGACCAATTGAGAACAACTATGAAGCGATTCGCCGTATCCGTAAACTGGATCCAATGTTTGATGAAGACCGCTTCTTATCGCAAGTCAAGCTAGTTTATCTTCAATTGCAGTCTGCCTGGACAGAAAAAGATTGGAATTCCGTGCGGAACTTAGAAAGTACGAGTCTTTATGAGCAACACTTGACGCAGTTACAAGAGCATATTCGTGCCAAAACAACCAATGTTCTAGAGCGCGTATGTGTGGAAGATTCGAAGATCAAAGACTTTATCGAAAATCCAGAAGGCAATGACCGCATTGAAGTCATTCTGTCATCGACGATGAGAGATTACATCCGAAGTGATGAAACGGGCCGTGTGATCGAAGGGGATCCAACCAAAGATCTCTTTACCGTTTACCGCATGGTCTTCCTCCGTGAACACGGGGCTCAGACAGAGATCATTAAGAATTCTGAAGTCTTAAGTGATCACTGTCCGAACTGTGGTGCGCCGCTGACCATCGATTCAATCGACAAGTGTGAATATTGCCAAGCGTCCTTGAAACACAATCCAAAAGATTGGGTCTTGGATGTCTACGAAGTTGTGGATGAAATTGAATTCTACAGATAGGAGAATATATGGGATTTATTAAAGCAGCCCTTTCAGCGGGCATTTCAAGTTTTCAAGATAGTAAATTTAAGGAAGCTATTACCTTGCCAGAAGCTGTTCCGGCAACAGCTTTGGCCATTAAGGGACAGCTCTTGACCAAAGATCCAGATGGACGCTCTCGTCAGAGCAACCAAAATACGGGGCTATTGACAGATGGATCTGTCGTCATTGTTCCTCAAGGCTATGTTGCTCTCTTGGTCAATAATGGAACGTTTCTAGGAGACCTTCTAGAAGCAGGTAGCCACGAATGGCAAGCTGGTGAAAATGCCTGGTTGTTTGAAAAGGGTGGCGTTAAAGGAACTTGGGACCAGTTCAAGAATCGCTTCTCATTTGGTGGCCAAGTGGTCACCCAACAAGAAATTATTTTTGTGCGGATGCAACCATTTACAGGAAATAAATTTGGCACCCAAAATCCAGTCGAGTATTTTAGCGACCGTTACCAACAACTTCTGAGCATTCGTTTTTATGGTCTCTATGATGTTAAAGTAGCAGATCCTGTACTCTTTTACGTCAGTGCAGTCAGTCGCCAAATTGCTGCTGACAAACCCTTTACATTGGAAGATGTGGCTCAGGGAACCTTGCGCCAAAACTTAGCACCAAAAATTGCAGTTGCTATTTCAAAATATACAGCTGAAAATAAGGCAGATATCTACAATATCAATGCCGACCAAGACGTCTTCAATGAAGTCGCAAAACGTGAAGTGAACAAAACTTGGGTAGAATTATATGGTATTGAATTAACCAATGTCCTCATCGAAGATTTGAGCTACGATGCAGACAGTATGGCCAAGGTTAATAAACTAGACAGTGAATTGGCAGCGATGAAGTACAATACCATCGAAATTGAAGAGCGTCGTGCCCGTAATGAAGCCCTAGTGGCAGCTGCCAAAAATGAAGGTGGCAATGGCATGAACATGATTATGGGGATGAACTTGGGTCAAGCCCTTGGCAATGACCTTCAAAAACAAGCCTCTCCAGCGCAAGACAAGCCTCATACCTTCTACATTGAAGTAGATGGAAAATATGTCCATGTCACCAAAGATGCCGATGGCAATATTGTGCCCGTGGACCAATAAGGAATAGTGAAGATGGAGTTGGAGATACAGAGATTCTAAGGACTCGTTCCTGTAATCTCTCTCCGCCTTCTAGCCTTCCTAAAAAGAGAAAATTGCTGTTTGAGAAAAATCAAATAGTGTGTTACAATAAAGAGTAATCTATTTTTAAAAAAGAGGTAATAAAACATGATTGAAGCAAGTAAGTTGAAAGCTGGTATGACCTTTGAAACAGCTGATGGAAAATTGATCCGCGTTTTGGAAGCTAGCCACCACAAACCAGGTAAAGGAAACACCATCATGCGTATGAAATTGCGTGATGTCCGTACTGGTTCAACTTTTGATACAAGCTACCGTCCAGAAGAAAAATTTGAGCAAGCTATTATTGAAACTGTTCCAGCTCAATACTTGTACAAAATGGATGATACAGCCTACTTCATGAACACTGAAACATATGACCAATATGAAATTCCAGTTGTGAATGTAGAACAAGAATTGCTTTATATCCTTGAAAACTCAGAAGTAAAAATTCAATTCTACGGAAGCGAAGTCATCGGTGTAACAGTTCCTACAACTGTTGAATTGACTGTTGCAGAAACTCAACCATCTATCAAAGGTGCTACAGTGACTGGTTCTGGTAAACCTGCTACAATGGAAACTGGTTTGGTCGTAAACGTTCCTGACTTCATCGAAGCTGGACAAAAATTGGTCATTAACACTACTGAAGGAACTTACGTTTCTCGTGCATAAGAGACATCTCAGGGTGTCAAATAGAAAGGAACTTCTATGGCAACTGAACAATTTGGTGACATCGTTATTGCACCACGTGTATTAGAAAAAATTATTGCGATTGCGACAGCAAAAGTAGAGGGTGTCTATTCGCTTGAAAACAAGAGTGTTTCAGATAGCTTATCCAAACGCTCCCTTGGACGTGGCGTCTACCTTCATACAGAAGAAGATGGTCAAGTTTCAGTAGACATCTATCTCTATTTAGAATATGGAGTGGCTGTACCATCTGTCGCTGTAGCCATTCAAAAAGCGGTCAAGTCTGCAGTTTATGATATGGCAGATGTAACCTTGGATGCTGTCAACATTCACGTTGTTGGTATCGCAACGGAAAAATCTCCAAAACCAGACTTGAAAGATTTGTTTAATGAGGACTTCCTCAATGACTGATGAAATTTTATTAGAATCACGTCGAGATTTGCGTGAGCGCGCCTTCCAAGCCTTGATGGCCTTGGAATACGATGGAGACATTGTTGAAGCTTGTCGTTTTGCTTATCTACATGATAAGGACCTAGCAGAAGACAAAGAAGTCGATCTTCCTGCCTTTCTCATGAATCTCGTGACGGGTGTCTACCAATCCAAAGATCAACTGGACCAGCAAATCGGTCAACATTTGAAAACCGGCTGGACTGTTGAGCGCTTGACCTTGGTAGAGAAAAACATCCTTCGTCTGGGAATTTACGAAATGACAGAGTTTGATACACCACAGATCGTCGCAGTCAATGAAGCGGTGGAATTGGCCAAGGCCTTTTCAGATGAAACCTCTTCACGATTTGTCAACGGTGTCCTCAGTCAATTTGTGACAGAAGAATAATTAAAAAAGAGCCGATGGCTCTTTTTTTGTGAAAAATATCCCCACAGTTTCTACTGAGGGGATACTGCTTTTAGACACTTTTTCCAGAGTGGAGACTAACGGGCAAGAAATAACCGGTAGTCGCTACTTTTTTTCCTTCGATCTTTTGGAGTAAAAGATCCACCATGAGGATAGCAATGTCTTCGAGGGGTTGTTGGATGGTTGTCAGTTCAGGTGTATAGGTCTCAATGAACTGGGTTCCATCATAACCAATCACTTTCAAATCCTGGGGAATCTGAATATCTAATTCTCTAGCGACTTTCATGATCAAGATCGCCGTCAAATCATCGGAGGCGAAAATGGCATCTGGTTTGTGGTGGGTTAAAATCTGTTTGATTTCCATTTCTTTGCGAATAGGGGAGAAATCACTGGAAACATTAATGATCATGGACTCAGGTAGAACCGATGCAAACCCCGCATGACGCAAGCCTGTTGGGGAGTTGGAGTTGTCATTCCCTGTGATCATGATAATCTTTCGGGCTCCGGTTTTTACTAAAGTTTCTGCTGCAAGCACCCCGCCAGCGTAGTTGTCTGAAGAGACAACCGGAATTTCTGGGGAGAGGTTGCGGTCAAAAGCAATGATAGGAGCAGTTACCCGGTTGTAATCTTCAATGCCCAAATTATGACTTCCTGAAATGATGCCATCTACCTGGTTAGCCTCCAACATCTCAATATATTCGCGCTCTTTTTCGGAGTCGTGTTCACTATTGCAGATGATGGTTTTATAGCCGTGTTTGAAGAGTTGGTGCTCTAGTTTGTCGATTAATTCAGCATAGAAAACATTGCTGATGTTGGGAAAGATCAAGCCGACTAACTTGGCTGATTTTCCTTGGAGGCTACGAGCAACATTGTTAGGTTTATAGCCCAATTCTCGCATGGCTTCTTGGACTTTTTGGATCGTTTTTTCAGACAGGTATCCTTTTTTATTGATGACCCGTGAGACAGTAGTAGGGCTGACACCGGCGAGTTTGGCGACATCAGTTAGCTTTGCGACCATAATCAAGTTCGTAGTAAGTTCCAGTAGGGTTTCCAGACTTGATCAATATTCCATTTTGATCCGCATGTGGGTAGACCCGACCAGAAAATACTTTTTCTCCTTTATTGATAAAGATTTCAAAAATTGAATTGTCAATGAAAATATTAGCGGTTGTGGCTTGGTTAGCGATTGGGCAGCTACGGCTCGTACCGAATTCTTGGGCATATTGCTCACCTGCCTGGCTACGATCGACTGTGACTAATCCCTTAGAGAGATCGAATGAGAGAGCTAAGCCCTTTCCTTCTGCATCTGCAAAGAGGACGATTTCGTTTTGGCTATCTTTTTCAAACTGCAATTCCAATTCATAGCAGTTCTTGGTTTGTGCCTTGTTGGCAAATGCCTCACCCTCAGCGCGCAAGTCCTTGATGGCTTCGACTGGGTATTGGTAGAGTTTTCCGTCTTTGATGGTTAATTCTTTGACCAGTGAGAGAGCTCCTTGATAGTCATAGGAATCTGTTGGATAAGAAACATCAGGAAGACCTAGCCAGCTGACAGCATAGGCACGTCCATCGGGGGCATTGAATCCTTGAGTTGCATAGGCTTCAAAACCATAGTCGAGATTATGCAATTCAGATACATCCACCATTTTGGCCTTTTCTGGGTCAAAGCTTGCCCCGATCTTGTACATATTTGGATAGATATTGTCATAATCGAGAACTGATTTATCTAAGCCTTGAGGGCAGTAGAGGAGAATGGGTTGGTCTCCAACAAAGACGAGGTTGGGACATTCCATCATATAAGCTGTCCGGTCATTTGCAAAATCCAAGTCACCGACTGCAACCCAGTTGGTATAGTCGTTATCTACAGCCTTATAGAGACGGATGAATCCTTTCTTCTCAAGGTCTTGACCGCCAACGATAGCGTAGAATTGACCCTTGAAATTAAAAATCTGTGGGTCACGGAAGTGATCCGTAGAGTCAGCCGGTTGATCAATCAAGATTTTGTCAATTTTTTCAATCTTTCCGTCCTTGTCCATCAAAGCACCGACTTGGTAAGGATGACGAACCCATTCTGCATCACGAACATTTCCGGTGTAGAATAAGAATAGTTTGTCACCAAACTGCATGGCTGATCCGGAATAAGCGCCATGGCTATCCAGTTCAGTGTCTGGAAAAAGCGTTACCCCAGTTTCTTTGAAATGAACCAAGTCTTCACTTTCTGTTTGTACCCATGATTTTAACCCATGGGCGGCACCAAATGGGAAATTTTGGTAAAACAAGATCCATTTTCCATCAAAGTAGGAAAAACCGTTAGGATCATTTAAGAGACCTGCTTTTGGCTCAACATGATAGTGTGTATGCCAAGGAGATTTGGCCATATGATCTTGGATGGCTTGCTTTTCCTCTGTTGTCCAGTCTTCGTAACGTCTGTAACGACGTTCAGTTGTCCATTCCATTTTATTCCTCCGAATTTTTTCTTACTTCCATAGTAACGATTTCCTATTAAAAATGCAAGCAATAAATGAAAAAAATGGCAAAAAATGTCAAACGATTGACAGCTATTTTGCAGCCTGAAGAAAAGAGGAGAAGTTGAAAATTTATGAAAATATGAAAGAAAATGAAAATAAAAGTCTGATTTAAAGTGCTAAAAAGCGTAGTACAGGCCTGTTTTAAAATGAAAATAGTTTCATACTGTCAAAAGGTGTCAAAAAGTCCAAAAAAGTTTCAAAAAAATCCTGCAAAACGCTTGACATATTTTCAATACGTGGTACAATTAAAAACGTAGAAACGATTTAACCGTTTACATTACAAAAAATAAGGAGATTTTTGCAAAATGTCAAATACAGAAATTGCAAAGCAGGTCATCGATGCAATCGGTGGGGTTGAGAACGTTAGCAGTGTTGCTCACTGTGCGACTCGTCTTCGCGTGATGGTAAAAGATGAATCAAAAATCAACAAAGATGTTGTTGAGAACATTGAAAAAGTACAAGGTGCTTTCTTTAACTCAGGTCAATACCAAATCATCTTTGGTACTGGTACTGTAAACAAGATCTATGATGAAGTAGTAGCTCTTGGCTTACCAACATCATCAAAAGATGAAATGAAAGCAGAAGCCGCTAAACAAGGAAACTGGTTCCAACGCGCGATCCGTACCTTTGGAGACGTTTTTGTTCCAATTCTACCAGCAATTGTTGCGACTGGATTGTTTATGGGGATTCGTGGTGCCATTGCTCAAGACCAGGTTTTGGCTTTGTTTGGCACAACAGCAGATGCATTTAAATCTACTGATTTTTATACCTATTCAACAATTTTAACTGATACCGCGTTTGCCTTCTTCCCAGCCTTGATTTCATGGTCTGCATTCCGAGTATTCGGAGGAAATCCTGTTCTTGGGATTGTAATTGGTTTGATGATGGTTAGTCCGACACTTCCAAATGCGTGGGTTGTAGCGGAAGATCCTTCTAAAGCAGCAACATACTTTGGTATCTTCCATCATGTGGTTGGATTCCAGAACTCAGTTCTTCCCGCTTTCTTCGTTGGTCTAATTGGTGCGAAACTTGAAAAGTGGCTCCATAAGAAAATTCCAGATGTCTTAGATTTGTTATTGGTTCCATTATTCACATTGACAATCATGTCATTCCTCGCTTTGTTTATTATTGGTCCATTCTTCCACAGTATCGAAGAATATGTACTAAATGTAACTAAGTTTATTTTGAATTTACCATTTGGTCTTGCAGGTCTTCTTATTGGTGGCGTTCATCAGTTGATTGTCGTTACCGGCGTCCATCATATCTTTAATCTTCTTGAATCACAATTAATTACTGCAGATAAAAAAGATCCATTTAATGCAATTATTACAGCGGCTATGACTGCACAAGCTGGAGCTACTTTAGCAGTGGCAGTGAAATCTAAATCTCAAAAAGTGAAAGCTCTAGCATTTCCTGCAACTATCTCTGCCTTGTTAGGTATTACTGAGCCTGCAATCTTTGGTGTAAACTTGCGTTATGTGAAACCATTCGTTATTGCTTTGGGAGCAGGTGCAGTAGGTGGTTGGATTGCATCTATGTTAAATCTTGCTGGTACAGGATTTGGTATTACAATTATTCCAGGAACGCTTCTCTATCTAAACGGTCAATTATTGAAATATGTATTTATGGTTGTATTTACAACTGCCCTAAGTTTCGGTTTGACTTATATGTTTGGTTATGAAGATGAAGCTTCATCAGTTCCTGCAGAGGACAAAGAAGCAGAAGCTATTATTGAAGAAGAAACAACTGGAGCTCTTCCAGCATCTCTTCAAGACGAAACCATTATCTCTCCGATCGTTGGTCAAGCTGTTGCTTTGTCTGATGTGAATGATCCTGTCTTCTCAAGTGGAGCGATGGGACAAGGGATTGCTATCAAACCAACTGAAGGCGTTGTCTATGCACCAGCAGATGCGGAAGTAACTATTGCTTTTGCGACTGGACATGCTTACGGTTTGAAAACAGCTAATGGTGCTGAAATCTTGATCCACGTTGGGATTGATACAGTATCAATGAATGGTGAAGGATTTGATCAAAAAGTAGCTCAAGGCGATAAAGTCAAAGCTGGTGAAGTCCTTGGTACATTTGATGCAGCGAAAATTGCCGCAGCTGGTCTTGAAGACACAACTATGGTGATCGTCACTAACACAGCTGACTTTGCTTCTGTCACACCTGTTGCAACTGGATCTGTTGCGAAGGGTGATGCGATCATCGAAGTCAAAGCTTAATCGAAAAATAAGTTCTCAAGGACTGGTCTATCATCTCCAGTCCTTGAATTTTATTTCTCAAAAAAAGTGTGTTTTTTCTTTAGAGAAGAGAAAAAGATTGACTACAAAATATGCTATAATAAATACAGGATATTTTTCATAATAAAAAAGGAGCCAACATGACAAAATTATATGGAAGTTTGGAAGCTGGCGGTACAAAATTTGTTTGTGCAGTTGGTGATGAAAACTATAATGTTGTGGAAAAAGTACAATTTCCAACAACCAAGCCAATTGAGACGATTGATAAGTGTATTGAATTTTTCTCAAAATTTGAGGATCTAGTTGGGCTTGCGATTGGATCATTTGGACCAATTGATATCGATCCAAATTCAAACACTTATGGTTTCATCACAACGACTCCAAAACCAAATTGGGCCAATGTAGATATCGTTGGGGCTTTCCGACGTGCCTTGAATGTACCTATCTATTTCACGACAGATGTGAATAGTTCTGCCTATGGAGAAGTGGTCGCACGCAATAACGCGGGTGGTCATATCGAAAACTTGGTTTACTATACAATCGGAACAGGAATCGGAGCTGGTGTCATCCAACGTGGTGAGTTTATCGGGGGAGCTGGACACCCAGAAATGGGGCACTACTATGTGGCCCAACACCCAATGGATGTAGAAAAAGAATTCAAGGGTGTTTGTCCTTTCCACAATGGCTGTTTGGAAGGCTTTGCGGCTGGTCCTAGTCTGGAAGCTCGTACAGGTATTCGTGGGGAAAACATTGAACTCAACAGCAATGTATGGGATATTCAAGCCTACTACATCGCACAAGCAGCAGTGAATGCGACAGTTACCTTCCGCCCAGACATCATTGTCTTTGGAGGAGGAGTAATGGCTCAACAACATATGCTAGATCGTGTGCGGACGAAATTTACAGCTTTATTGAACGGTTACCTCCCTGTACCAGATGTGAGAGATTATATTGTGACACCTGCAGTTGCTGGCAATGGTTCAGCAACCTTGGGGAACTTTGTTCTTGCAAAAGAAGTGAGCGAGAAGCTTAAAAAATAAGTAGCAATTGTCTCTTAGAGGTTAGAAACAAGAGCGAGGAGGCTGGGACAAAAGTCCTAGCCTCTCAATTATTTTTGGATTGTCGAGCAAGACGCAGTGGTTGAGTGGGCTCTACTACGCCGATTTCATCAGCTTTTACAGCCCTACTCAACTGTGCGGAGGTGGGACGATGAAATCCAATTCTAACGAATTACCGATTTCTGTCCCACTCTCTTCTTTCGTCTATCTATCAAGAAGTGAGGAAGGAATGAAAAAGAATATTGTAAAAGATGTCTTATTCTTGGGTCAAAAGTCAGAAGAAGCGACACCTGAGGATCGCACCTTGGCTTTGGATTTGCAGGACACCTTAAATGCTCATCTCCTTGAGTGTGTCGGTTTAGCAGCCAATATGATCGGGGTGAAAAAGCGAGCGATTATCATCCGAATGGGAAGTGAAAATTTGGTCCTGTTTAATCCGGTTCTCCTTGAAAAGAAAAAGCCTTACCAAACAGAGGAAGGATGCTTGTCCTTGGTGGGGAGTCGGCCGACCACTCGTTATGAGGAGATTTCAGTGGCCTATTGAGATATGAATTGGAAAGCAAAAACAATTCATTTGTCAGGCTTTCCGGCCCAGATCTGTCAGCATGAAATGGATCATCTAGAAGGCATTATTATCTAAAGATGAAGGATGGAGTCGATTCGGCTCCTTTTTTTAGTTCTTATGGAAACTTTTTTCTTGACAGGGATCTTTTTTGTGTTAAAATAGTTCTCATAGTAACTTTAAAGTTCTTAAGAGAACTATTTGGAGGAAATGATGGACAAACCTTTACTAGAATTTAAAAAAATCGGTCATCTCATTCACCTCATGGTAGAAAGAGAGGCCAAGAAGAGAGGGCTTGAATTTAGCGCAGGACCCCAAGGTCAGGTATTGGGCTTTTTATCTCATCGTGAAAAGGAGGGGAAAGTGACCTTGATTCGGGATGTTGAGCAGGAACTTCATATCTCAAAATCCGTGACGAGTAACCTGATCAAGCGCATGGAGAAAAATGGCTTTATTTATCTAGAGCCTAGTCCAACCGATAAACGGGCCAAGTATGTCTACCTAACAGACAGTGTAAAAGATAAATTGAATGACATGAAACAATTCTTTGAAGAAGTGGACCAGGATATGATGGCTGGTGTATCAGAAGAAGAATTGGCCATCTTTTTCAGGGTCATGCATCAATTTTATGAGAATATGAAAAAAAGGAGCGAGGAATGATCAATATATTTCGGCGGTTAACTGCCAAAGAATGGGGCATGATTGCCCTTAGTACGGTCTTTATCTGTCTGGCTGTTTGGATGGATTTAAAGACTCCTGAATACTTATCCGATATCACGACCCTCTTAGCCAAGGATGGGACCAAGGTTTCTGATATTATGGATCCGGGAAGCAAGATGTTGCTCTTCTCTTTTGGAAGCTTTTTGATGGCAGTTTTTGTGGGCTTTTTGGCTTCAAGAGTCGCTGCCAGCTTTACGACGCGACTTCGAGGAGAGATTTTCCATCAAGTGATGGATTACTCTGATGCCGAGATCAAGAAATTCTCCGTTCCCTCTCTCTTGACTCGTACAACCAATGATTTGACCCAGTTACAAATCATGATTGTCATGGGGATGCAAGTTGTGACGCGTGGTCCCATTATGGCGATTTGGGCTCTGACCAAGATTTGGGGGAAGAGCAGTGCCTGGACAACGTCTGTTGGGATTGCGGTCTTGATGGTCTTGATTCTTCTCTCTGTTCTGGTTCTTATTGCCTTTCCGCGCCAGCAAAAGGTTCAAGGTTTGACCGATGCTTTGAATGCGACGACACGGGAGAGTTTGACTGGGGTGCGAGTGGTTCGCGCCTACAATGCAGAAGCTTATCAAAATGAGAAATTCCAGGCTGAAAACAAGGGCTTAACCCGTCTAAATCTCTTTGTTTATCGTTTGATGTCTTTGATGAACCCTGTCATGACAGTGGTATCAAGTGGGTTGACCCTTGCTATCTACTGGATTGGGGCGCACTTGATCAATGATATCGCCATGCCAAAAGATCCTACAAAGATCTTCACCAGTCCTGCATTAGCGGATCGGACCAAGGTCTTCTCCGATATGATCACCTTCTCCTCTTACGCCATGCAGGTTGTCGTTGGCTTTATGATGATGGTGGCCATCTTGATTATTCTTCCTCGTGCCTTGGTATCTGCCAAACGAATCAACCAGGTCTTAGCTTTAGAGCCGTCTGTAGCCTTCCCAAGTGAGTCAAAAGAAACAACAGGCCAAGAGGGTACCGTTGAATTTCAAGATGTTTCCTTCCGATATGGACGGACTTCCCGTGCTGTGATTGAACATGTGACCTTCTCAGCTCAGAAAGGACAAACCGTTGCCTTCATCGGATCAACCGGTTCTGGGAAATCCACTTTGGTCAACTTGATTCCGCGCTTTTACGATGCAACAGAAGGAAAGATCTTAGTGGATGGCATCAATGTCAAGAATTATAGCCACCAAGAACTGAATAATAAAGTCGGCTATATTCCCCAAAAAGCAGTGCTCTTTAGCGGCACTATTCGCTCCAATATGGAATTTGGAGAAAGTAGTCAAGGAAAATTAGAGGATGAAGCCATCTGGAAAGCTCTTGAATTGGCCCAAGCCAAAGAGTTTGTGGCCGCAAAAGAAAAAGGCTTGGATACAGAAGTAGCGCAAGGAGGAAGCAACTTCTCTGGCGGTCAACGGCAACGCTTGGCCATTGCACGGGCCCTGGCTCGCAAACCTGAGATCCTCATCTTTGATGATTCCTTCTCAGCTCTAGATTATAAAACAGATCGGATCCTGCGACAAGCCTTGAAAGAAGAGCTTGCAGATACGACCAAATTGATCGTTGCCCAACGGATTTCGACTATTATGGATGCAGATTTGATTTTGGTCTTGGATCAAGGGAAGGTCGTCGGTCAAGGTACCCACAAGGAATTGCTTGCGACCAATGAAGTCTATCAAGAAATTGCCTATTCACAATTATCTAAGGAGGAGTTGGAACATGCATAAGACAAAACAAAAAACATCCCTTTGGAGCCAACTTTCTCCCTATTTGAAGGGCTTCCACCTATTTTTCCTAATTGCTATCCTCTTTTCGATCGTATCGAGTGTAATCACGGTTATTGGACCGGATAAGTTAAAAGAAATTACAGATACCATTACAAAAGGGATGGGAGGCGCCATTGATATTGATAAGATCACTTCGATTGCCCTGACCTTAGCCATCCTTTATGGAGTTGGAGCACTGGTGTCCTACAGCAGTAGTTTCATTATCTCAACCATGATTCAGCGCTTTGCAGAACGCTTGCGCAATGCCATTGCTGAGAAGATCAATCGCGTGCCCCTCCAATATTTTGATAGCCATGAACAAGGAGATACCTTGTCTCGTGTGACCAATGACGTGGATTTGATGACCCAATCCTTTAACCAAAGCTTGGTTCAAATGGTCTCTTCTATTGTCTTATTGATTGGCTCCATCCTTATGATGTTTAAGACGGACTGGCACTTGGCGGTGGCAGCGATTGTGTCCGTCTTTGCAGGTTTTGCTCTTTCCAGCATCATTATGGTCAAGAGCCAGCCTCTCTTTAAGCAACAACAGGACAACCTTGCCAAAGTTTCAGGTTATGTTGAAGAAATCTATAGTGGCCACAATATCGTCATTTCCTACAATGGCCGTCACCAAGCCAAAAATCATTTTGATGCCATCAACCAAGATTTGTACCATAGCATGTGGAAATCCCAATTCTTCTCTGGGATCATGATGCCCTTGATGCAGTTTGTAGGGAATTTCGGCTATGTCATGGTCTGTATCGTTGGGGCTGTCCTCACCATTAATGGAGACATTACCATCGGGACCATTGTTGCCTTTATGACCTATGTCCGCATCTTTACCCAACCAATTAGTCAAATGGCTCAAGGCATTACCCAATTGCAATCAGCTAGTGCTGCTATGGGGCGTGTCTTTGAATTCTTAGACGAAGAAGAAATGGAAGATGAATCCCAAAAAACACGCCAATTGGAAGTGCCAAAAGGTCATGTTACCTTTGAACATGTTCGCTTTGGTTATTCACCAGATAAGACTATTATCCATGACTTTACAGCTGAAGCTAAGCCAGGACAGAAGGTGGCCATTGTTGGTCCGACAGGTGCAGGTAAGACGACCATGGTCAATCTCTTGATGCGTTTTTACGACATTCAAGCTGGTAAAATTACCATCGATGGTGTGGATACTAAGGCCATGAGCCGAGAAGAAGTTCATGATGCCTTTTCGATGGTCTTGCAAGATACCTGGCTATTTGAGGGGACCATTCGAGAAAACCTGGTCTTCAATCAAACGGATATTTCAGACGAAGCGGTGGAAGCAGCAACCCGAGCGGTTGGGGTCCATCACTTTATTCGGACCTTGCCGAATGGCTATGATACTGTATTAGATGATTCAGTGACCTTGTCCGTGGGTCAAAAGCAACTCTTGACCATTGCGCGTGCCCTCTTGAAGGATGCTCCGCTTCTTATCTTGGATGAAGCAACCTCATCTGTCGATACCCGTACAGAAGAGTTGATTCAAAAAGCTATGGACAAACTCATGGAAGGCCGGACCTCCTTTGTCATTGCCCATCGCTTGTCCACTATTCGTAATGCGGATCTGATTCTCGTGATGAAAGATGGAAATATTATCGAGCAGGGTAATCACCAAGAACTCATGACCCAAAATGGCTTCTATGCTGATCTCTACAATAGCCAATTCACAGAAGAAGTAGCATGAAATCAAGATACAAGGCTTGTGAAATGTAAAGTAAAAAAATAGGATAGAAGGCAATTCTATGTGCTTCTATCCTATTTTTTATGCTGGAAGAAGGGATGGGAAAGACGATTCTTAGGTACAGAAAAATGACAAAGCGTCAAAAATAGATCGCTTCTAATGTTAAAAAGAAGAAAGAGAGGATAAAAAAGAAGCCTGGCTTGACAGGCTTTCTTAGGATCGCGTATACTAGTAGTACAAAAACGAGATGATAGACAGGAGTGCCAACATGAAGCCCAATCTTCAAGATTATCTGAAATTTTATCGTTGGCTAACCCTGCCTTTTACGAGAAAGCCACGTCGTGTGCAGGTTCTTCAAAGGATGAATCGAATCCTGACGTTCGCCATGCCAGGCATCTACGGCCTGGTCTTTTGTTGGCTGTTTTTAAAGAAAACTTCAATGGGAGAAATCTGGCCTTTTATCTGGATCCCTGCTTCGGGTTTTGTCTTGTTTAGCCTCTTTCGTCATTGGGTCAATGTTCCAAGACCTTATGAAAAATGGGAGATTCAACCCTTATTAGAAAAGAATTCATCTGGTCATTCCTTTCCTAGCCGACATGTATTTTCGGCGACCATTATCTCCATGTGTGTCTGTCAGTTGTCGCTTTCTCTAGGAATGTGCTCCATGCTCCTATCTCTTCTATTAGCCCTTGTCCGAGTTATTGGAGGGGTTCATTATCCCAAGGATGTTCTCGTCGCTTGGGGGCTGGGACTCGTTTGGGGAGGACTCTTTTTGCTGGTTTGAATGAACAAATTGCTGAAAATTGACCTTTGTCTAAGAGCGAGGGATAGTGTATACTGGAAAGTGGACTTAGAATAGGAGAGAAGATGAAGTACAGAAAAGCAGAAAAAGCAGATCTGGATCAGGTGGTTCGAGTAGCCAGTACAGCCTTTGAGGACTATCTATTTTTAAAAGTTATCAAGGATTTGGTTCGGGATCCCAAGCAATACCCAGCCTTTGTTGAGGCAATGATGCGCATCTTGGTGAAGGTTTTTCTTAAGCACCATATTTGCCTTGTGGCAGAAAAAAACGATGAAATTTATGCGGTAGCCTTGTTGCAAAAGGGACCGATTCCTTTTCGGGCCTATCTATTAAATGGGGGATTTGGTTTGCTCAAGTTTATTTCCTTGAAAAATATGTTGGCCTACTTTAAATTTATGGAGGACACGGATAAGGAATTGGAGCAAAATGTAGACTTTGATTGGTATTTGATGCTTCTCGCAGTCGCCCCTAAACACCAACGGCAGGGCTATGGCAGTCGCTTTATGACAGAAGGAATTGAGCCTTTCTTGGAAGAGATCAAAGGGGAAAAACTAGCCTTTTATACCAATACCAAAGGAAATGTCTATTTTTACACGAAAAATGGTTACAAGGAAGTCTATTCAAGTGAGATTAGCTTTAACCAAGTAGAAATGGGAAGTTGGTATTTCTTGAAGGAACTAAAAAAACACTAAGGTTCAAAGCCTTAGTGTTTTTTCATTGTAGCTGTGAATCTGCTTGAATACCGAATTTTTCAAAGAAAGCAGTTCGTTCTTCTATGATGGCATCGGTCGGATGTTTGATATTCCGTAAGAGCTCAACAAGGTCCGGCGTGACTTCACGGAGCAGTTGCCCTAAAGACCAGATAGCCGTTGCAATATGAATCTGATTTTGCGAGGTTTCGATGATGTTCAGGAGCTTAGGGATGGCTGAGCGGTCATTGGCATTGGCTAGTGCGATAATTGCATTGCGTTGGAGGATATTCTTGCCTCGCCAGCTTCCAGCAACATGCCCGAATTTTTCCTTAAATTGTCCGTTAGACAGTTCAATAAAGGGGATCAACTCTGGATGAGCCAGATCAGGATCGATTTCTGTTGCCAAGGGATTATCCAGCCCTTTGTTATAAGGGCAGCTAATCTGACAGATGTCACATCCATAGATGACCGTTTTAATTTTCTTGCGAAATTCTAGGTCCATCATGCCCTTGTCTTGGGTTTGGAAGGACAAACAGCGTTTGGCATTCATAGAGCCATCCCCTATTAAACAGGAGGTTGGGCAAGCATCTAAACAACGCCGACAGTCTCCACAACCATAGTCGACTGGTTGATCTGGTTCGATTTCGAGGTTGGTAATCAATTCCCCTAAAAACATGTAAGAACCGTATTCTTTTGAAATGACCAAGCCATTTTTTCCGATAAAGCCAATCCCTGCTCGTTGGGCGACGGCTGTATCTACCAGTGCTCCAGTATCGACCATACCCTTATATTCAAAATCCTGCGTCATTTCTTCAATCCCAGCAGCTAAACGGTTGAGCTTGTCTTGAAGGACATAATGGTAGTCTAATCCCCAGCTGTTGGGTGTGAATTTTCCTCTTTTATAGGCTGTTTTTTGAGGTTGTTGCTTGAGTTTGTGGGGGTAGGCGACAGCGATTGAGATGATGGTCTTTGCGGAGGAGAGACTTAATTTGGGTTGGATGCGCTCTTCAATATTCTTATGCTCGAATCCAGAATTCCGTCCTTCCTCAACGGCCAAGCGGAGCGATTTTTCCAAATAAGCGAAGTCATCAGCGGTTGTAAAGCCAATTTTTGAAATCCCAATAGAATGCGCCAGTTGGATAATGTTTTCTTTTAGTGTCATCCCTTTCATTATACACAAAAATGAAGTTTCTGGCGAGAGAGGAAAATGATGGAAAGGGCTTTCAAAAACTTTCTTTTTTTTGTATAATAGAAACATGAAATGCGAGGAGGATATTATGGGACAACCATTATTTTTACATTCAGTCATGCAGGAAAAAATTTGGGGAGGAACTCGTCTGAAAGAAGAATTTGGTTACGAAATTCCAAGCGACCATGTCGGTGAATTCTGGGCCATTTCAGCCCATCCACATGGAGTTTCTAAAGTAGCCAATGGTCCATACGAAGGAATGGGATTGGACCAGCTCTATCAAGAGCATCGGGAATTATTCGGTAATCGTAAAGAGCCTGTCTTTCCTTTATTAACAAAGATTTTGGATGCCAACGATTGGCTCAGTGTACAGGTGCACCCAGATGATACCTATGCAATGGAGCATGAAGGAGAACTTGGAAAAACTGAGTGTTGGTATGTGATTGCGGCTGATGAAGGATCTGAGATTATCTATGGACACAATGCCAAGTCAAAAGAAGAACTCCGTCAGCAAATTGAGGACAAGAACTGGGATGCCTTGCTGACAAAAGTTCCTGTCAAGGCTGGAGATTTCTTCTATGTGCCAAGCGGGACCATGCACGCTATTGGTTCTGGAATCTTGATTCTTGAAACCCAACAGTCGAGTGATACCACTTACCGGGTTTATGATTTTGACCGTAAGGATGCTCAAGGAAACTTGCGGGAACTTCACTTGGAAAAATCAATTGATGTCTTGAACATTGGAGAGCCTGCCAATAGCCATCCAGATACAGTTGTCATCGATGATCTTCGAATGACCACCTTGGTTGCCAGTGATTTCTTCACCGTTTATAAGTGGGAACTGACTGGAAAAGCTGATTTTGAAAAGACCGCTGATTACAGCTTGTTGAGCGTCTTAGCCGGAGAAGGGAAATTGACGGTAGATGGAAAGGATTATCCTATTCAAAAAGGAAGTCACTTTATCTTACCGAGCGATGTTGAATCTTGGACTTTGGAAGGGCAAGGTTTAGAATTGATCGTGAGTCATCCATAAAAAAGAAAGGGTTTGAGTTAAAAGTTGTGAAACAACTCAAGCCTTTTTTATCTGAAAACTATTTTTATGTTAAGTCTTGACTCTGACCTAAGGGGAGGGATTATACTATCCTTGTAAGGAGGAAATCATGTATCATATCAAAGAAGCTGCAGAGCTGTCAGGTGTCTCTGTCAAGACCTTGCACCACTATGACAAGATAGGACTTCTCGTCCCTGTCAAATCTGAAAATGGCTATCGGACATACAGTCAAGAAGATTTAGAACGATTACAGGTGATTCTCTACTACAAGTATCTAGGATTTTCCTTAGACCAAATAGCAGAACTCTTAGCCGAAGAAAAATCTAACTTATTACCCCATTTAACCAAACAGTTGGACTATTTGACTCAAGAAAGACAACGTCTGGATACCTTGATTTCTACCTTGCAAAAAACCATTCAAGAACAAAAAGGAGAAAGAAAAATGACCATTGAGGAAAAATTTACTGGATTTAGCTACCAAGATACTCAAAAATACCAGCAAGAGGCGGTAGAGAAGTACGGTCAAGAAGTCATGGACCAAGCGCTTGAACGTCAAAAAGGTCGAGAAGAGGAGGCGACAAGAGCCTTTAATCAAGTCTTCCAAGTCTTGGCGAAAAACCTCCAAGCTGGTTTGCCGGTAACAGCGTCGGAAAACCAAGAAGAAGCCGCCAAACTTTTAGACGCGATTCGAACGTATGGATTTGACTGCTCTATAGAGGTTTTTGGCCATATCGGCAAAGGCTATGTCTATAACCCAGAATTCAAGGAAAACATCGACAAGTTTGGAGTTGGCACAGCCCAGTACACTTCGGATGTCATTGCCTTTTATGTCGAAAATCAAGCAAAATAAAAAAGTGAGAGTGGGACAGAAATCTGTCATTCGTTAGAATTCGATTTCGTCGTCCCACCTCCGCACAGTTGAGTAGGGCTGTAAAAGCTGATGAAATCAGCGCAGTAGAGCCCACTCAACCACTGCGTCTTGCTCGACAATCCAAAAATAATTGAGAGGCTAGGATTTTTGTCCCAGCCTCGTTTTTTGCTTGGATCAATTTGAAAAGAAGCAGGCCGATCTAAAAGAGCTTGAATGGATGAACATAATGAAAACTTTATGAAAATTTCACTATTTCGGTTGACAGTCTTGAAAAAAAGGAGTAGAATAACCCCTGTTTTATGAAAAGAGGCAGGGAATCCCCGGCCTCATGATCTTTTTTCAAGGAGTTTTTTATGTTTTCAACATTGAAAAAATGGTTTATTGGCCGTCCGTTGAAATCTGGTGCAGAAGGTGAAGGTGGATTGCTAGGGAAAATGCAGGCCTTGGCCATGCTTTCTAGTGACGCACTTTCTTCTATTGCCTATGGTCCAGAGCAAGTTATCCTGGTCTTGATGACCGTTTCAGCGGGAGCCATTTGGTGGTCTATTCCGATTGGGATTGTGGTCCTGGTTCTCCTAGCCAGTTTAACGATTTCTTATCGCCAGGTCATTCATGCCTACCCTCAAGGGGGAGGGGCCTACATGGTGACTACGGAGAACTTGTCTCCCAAAGCGGGGTTGATCGCTGGTGGGAGCCTCTTGGTCGACTACATGCTGACGGTAGCAGTATCTGTGTCTTCTGGTGCAGATGCCATCACGTCAGCGATTCCATCTCTTCATCCGTATAATCTTCACATTTCCATTTTGTTGGTCTTGATTTTGATGCTGATGAACCTTCGGGGGCTACGTGAATCAGCGACATCATTGATGATTCCGGTATACCTTTTCATTGTCAGTACCATTGCCTTGATCGGCTATGGTGTGATCCAAATCTTGACGGGTCACTTGGCCTATAACGCAACTGCTCATGTGGGTCAAACCATTTCAGGGGTTAGTATTATTCTCTTATTGCGGGCCTTTACGAGTGGATCCGCTTCCCTAACAGGGGTTGAAGCCATCTCCAATTCGGTTCCTTTCTTTAAGAAACCAAAAGCAAAGAATGCAGCTTCTACCTTGACCATTATGGCTTTGATTTTGGGGATCATGTTTGCAGGGATTACCTTCCTCAATTACTGGGTGGGTGTCGTTCCGGCTAAAGGGGTAACAACTCTAGCCCAAATGGCCCAAGCCATCTTAGGGAATTCCCCAGTTGGACAAGCCTTCTTTTACATCTTCCAATTATCAACAGCCTTGATCTTGGCAGTTGCGGCTAATACCGGTTTCTCCGCCTTTCCAATGTTGGCCTTTAACATGGCTAAAAATAAATACATGCCACACATGTATATGGAAAAAGGGGATCGTCTGGGCTATTCTAATGGGATTTTGACCTTGGCGATTGGTGCCATCGTCTTGCTCTTGATTTTTGATGGACAAACAGAAAGCTTGATTCCGCTTTATACCATTGGGGTCTTCATTCCTTTTGCCCTTTCTCAAACAGGGATGGTGATACACTGGAAACGCCAATATCAAAAAGGATTTCTTAAGTATTCGCTTGCCAATATCCTGGGGGCAGCCATCTGTTATGGAATTGTCTTGATCCTCTTATTATTCCGTTTGCGTGAGATCTGGCCCTTCTTCCCTATTATTGGTCTCTTGCTTTGGATGTTCTTGAGTATCCGTAATCACTATGATAAAGTTGCGGCTCAATTGCGCTTGGGAGGTAAGATCGAAAAGACAAGTTATGCGGGCAATACCGTGATTGTCCTTGTTGGGAATGTCACTCAGGTAAGTGTGGGAGCGATGAGTTATGCAAATAGCCTAGGAAACGATGTTATAGCTATGCACGTCTCAACGGAAGAAACCAAGGTTAAAGACGCTGAGGTAGCAGAAGAATTTAAGCACTATTTCCCTCATATTCGCTTTGAAAATGTCATGACCAGTTACCGGGATATTATCCAGCCAACAGTTGAATTTGTCTCAAAAGTGGCTGAGGAGGCCAAGGAAAAAGGCAACACCGTTACAGTCCTAGTCCCTCAATTTATCCCTAAAAAACATTGGCAAAATATTCTCCACAACCAAATGAGTTTGAAATTGAAGTATGCACTTCGTTGGCATGAAGAAGTGGTTGTGGCAAGCTATTCTTACCATTTGTCTGAATAACGATCGCCTAAAGAAAAGATGTCTGCTTGAGCAGGCATCTTTTTGGATTTTCTTACACGAAAAAAACCACTCGAAAGTCTTGTAAGATACAGCCTTGATCTTGAAAAAATGTTAAAAAAATGCTAGAATAAAAAGAACATTTTAGATTTTGAAAAAATCAAAGTAAGGAAAAAAATGGCAAATTTAGTAAAAACAATTATTGAAAATGATCGAGGCGAAATTAAACGCCTTGAAAAAATGGCTGACAAGGTCTTTTCTTATGAAGACCAAATGGCAGCTTTGACGGATGACGAATTAAAAGCGAAAACAGTTGAGTTTAAGCAACGTTACCAAGATGGTGAGTCTTTGGATGATCTCTTGTACGAGGCTTTTGCAGTTGTTCGTGAAGCTGCAAAACGGGTTCTTGGTTTGTTCCCATACAAGGTTCAGGTCATGGGGGGAATCGTCCTTCACCATGGTGACGTTCCAGAGATGCGTACAGGGGAAGGAAAAACCCTGACAGCTACCATGCCGGTGTACTTGAATGCCTTGTCTGGCAAAGGGGTGCACGTTGTTACCGTCAATGAATACTTGACAGAGCGGGATGCAACAGAGATGGGGGAATTGTACTCATGGCTTGGCCTTTCAGTAGGGATCAACCTTGCGGCAAAATCTCCAGCTGAGAAAAAAGAAGCTTACCTCTGTGATATCACTTACTCAACCAACTCAGAGATCGGGTTTGACTACTTGCGTGACAACATGGTTGTGCGCGCAGAAAACATGGTTCAACGTCCATTGAACTATGCCTTGGTCGATGAGGTAGACTCCATCTTGATTGACGAAGCCCGTACTCCATTGATCGTTTCTGGTCAGACAGCTTCTGATACGAGCCAGCTCTACCACATGGCGGATGCTTATGTGAAGACCTTGACAGAGGACGATTACATTATCGATGTCCCATCTAAAACCATCGGTTTGTCTGATTCAGGAATCGATAAGGCAGAAAGCTACTTTAATCTTGAAAACTTGTACGATATTGAAAACGTAGCTTTGACTCACTTTATCGACAATGCCCTTCGTGCCAACTACATCATGATTTTGGATATTGACTATGTGGTCAGCGAAGATCAAGAAATCTTGATCGTCGACCAATTTACTGGTCGGACTATGGAAGGACGTCGTTATTCTGATGGACTTCACCAAGCGATTGAAGCCAAAGAAGGTGTTCCAGTTCAAGAAGAAACCAAAACATCTGCGTCGATTACTTACCAAAACCTCTTCCGTATGTACAAGAAGTTGTCAGGGATGACAGGGACAGGGAAAACCGAAGAAGAAGAATTCCGTGAAATTTATAACATTCGCGTGATTCCAATTCCAACCAACCGTCCGATTGCCCGTATTGACCATCCAGACCTTCTCTACCCAAGCTTGAAATCAAAATTCAAGGCTGTTGTGGAAGATGTCAAGTCTCGTCATGAAAAAGGTCAACCAGTCCTAGTAGGTACCGTTGCCGTTGAAACCAGTGATTACCTTTCTCAATTGTTGGTTCAAGCAGGTGTCCCTCACGAAGTTTTGAATGCGAAAAACCACTACAAAGAAGCGCAAATCATCATGAACGCTGGTCAACGTGGTGCTGTTACCATCGCGACCAACATGGCCGGACGTGGTACCGATATCAAGCTTGGTGAAGGTGTTCGCGAACTCGGTGGACTATGTGTTATCGGGACAGAACGTCACGAAAGCCGTCGGATCGATAACCAGCTTCGTGGACGTTCAGGACGTCAAGGGGATCCAGGTGAATCTCAATTCTACTTGTCTCTTGAAGATGAATTGATGCGTCGTTTCGGTTCTGAACGGATCAAAGCAGTGCTTGATCGCTTCAAGTTGAGCGAAGAAGAATCGGTGATCCGTTCAAATATGTTCACCCGTCAAGTAGAGGGTGCACAAAAACGGGTTGAAGGAAACAACTACGATACCCGTAAACAAGTCCTTCAATACGATGACGTGATGCGGGAACAACGGGAAATTATCTACGCTGAACGCTATGATGTTATCACAGCTAACCGTGACTTGGCACCTGAAATCAAGGCCATGATCAAACGGACCATCAAACGGATTGTTGAAGGAGCCAGCCACTCAAGTAAGGAAGAACGCGTTGAAGCGATTCTGAACTTTGCCAAATACAATTTGGTTCCGGAAGATACGATTTCTGCAAGCGATATTGAAGGAAAATCTGACAAGGAAGTTATCGAATACTTGTATGCACGTGCAGAAGAAATCTATGCTAGCCAAGTAGCGAAATTGCGTGACGAAGAGTCTGTGCAAGAATTCCAAAAAGTCTTGATCCTTCGTGTGGTGGACAGCAAGTGGACGGACCATATCGATGCTTTGGATCAATTGCGAAATGCGGTTGGACTCCGTGGGTATGCGCAAAATAACCCAGTGGTAGAATACCAATCAGAAAGTTTCCGTATGTTTAACGATATGATTGGATCGATTGAATTTGATGTGACTCGTCTCATGATGAAAGCCCAAATTCACGAACAAGAACGTCCACGTACGGAACACAGTATTTCAACAACTGCGACTCGCAACATTGCAGCGCAACAACAAGATATTCCAGCAGATATTGACTTATCACAAGTGAAACGCAACGATTTGTGCCCTTGTGGTTCAGGCAAGAAATTCAAAAACTGTCACGGACGTAAATTTTAAGAGCTCCTCTGAAATAGAAAGAGGATGGGTCTAGCTAGCATAAGGAGGCCGTATGGTATTCATTACGAAGAGCAATAAGATTGATGAGCAAGAGATCACTTCGCTTTACCGCTTGGAAGGTCCAGCCTTGGAGCGCAAAGAAGTGCGTGATCGAGAATTGGAAGCTATTATCAAAGGAGAAGACCAACGGATCCTTCTTGTGATCGGGCCTTGCTCTTCTGATAATGAAGAAGCTGTGATGGAGTATGCCCGTCGTTTGGCAGACTTGCAAGAGCAAGTGAAAGATCAGATTTTCATTGTGATGCGGGTCTATACGGCTAAGCCTCGGACCAACGGGGATGGCTATAAAGGCTTGATGCACCAACCAGATACACATGCAGCACCAAGCTTTGTGGACGGTTTGAAAGCAGTCCGACATCTCCACTACCGTGTGATTACAGAAACTGGTTTGACAACTGCGGATGAGTTGCTTTATCCAGCAAGTCTTCCGTATGTTGAGGATTTGATTTCTTATCATGCCATTGGAGCGCGTTCAGTTGAAGATCAGGAGCATCGCTTTGTATCTAGTGGGATCTCTGCTCCGACCGGCATGAAGAATCCAACCTCTGGAAATCTTTCAGTCATGTTCAATGCGATTTATGCAGCCCAACATCCCCAAAACTTTTTGTTCAATGCCCAAGCAGTGGAAACATCAGGAAATCCTTTAGCTCATGCGATCCTTCGTGGAGGCTTGGATGCAAGTGGTAAGAATATTCCAAACTACCATTATGAAGATTTGCTAGTGGCAGCAAAACGCTATAGCGAAATGGGCTTGCAACATCCCTTCATCCTGTTGGATACCAACCATGACAACTCTGGCAAACAATTCGAAGAGCAAGTACGTATCGTGAGAGAAACCATGATGAACCGTGCTTGGAACAAGGATTTGGCAACTTTAGTTCGTGGTTTCATGATTGAATCCTATCTAGAAGATGGCCGCCAAAATGAACCAGTGGTTTATGGTCAATCCATCACAGACCCTTGCCTGGGTTGGGAAAAAACACAGGCCTTGGTCAAAGAAATTGCAACGATGAATAAGTAAAAGGCAGGGGCGGAAGGAGTGATTCTTTAGCCCCTTCTCTTTTGTCAGTTAGACGATACTGAAACGATAAATAAGGATAAAACAAGATGATCAAAGGACATGGCATCGATATCGAATCGATCGCTGCGATTGAAAAAGCCTATCACAAGAATGCACGATTTGCTGAAAAAGTCTTAACCGAGACTGAGCGAGCACGCTTTGAGGAATTATCTGGAAAGCGGAAAATGGAATATTTGACGGGCCGATGGTCAGCCAAAGAAGCCTTTTCAAAGGCCATGGGAACAGGGATTGGACCAGTTGGTTTTCAAGAGTTAGAAATTTTAAATGATGCCCACGGAGCACCCTATTTTTCCAAGTCTCCTTTTTCTGGTAAGGTATGGATTTCGATCAGTCACAAGGGAGACTTAGTCTCGACCAGTGTCATTTTGGAGGAAGAAAATGAAAGCAAGTAAACATAGACCAACTGTTGCAAGAATTGATTTAGATGCCATTGCCTTTAATGTGCAACAAGTTAGTGAGCATATTCCGAGTCAAACCTTAAAGTATGCAGTCGTCAAGGCCAATGCCTATGGTCATGGGGTCGTTGCAGTGACCAAAAAATTAGCAGCTCAAGTAGATGGCTTTTGTGTATCCAATATGGATGAAGCCCTTGAAATCCGTGAAGAAGGTTTGCAACACCCTATTTTGATTTTGGGAGTTGTGCCAAGTGAAACAGTGAGTCTGGCCAAAGAGCAGGACATCCGCTTAACGGTGGCGAGTCTTGCTTGGATGGATCAATTGCTTGGACAAGAAGCAGATCTTTCAGGATTGAAGGTCCATATCAAGGTGGATTCAGGAATGGGGCGGATTGGATTCCGAAGGATCGAAGAGATCAAAGAAGCTGAACGCCTTCTCTTAGCAGCTGGAGCTGAAATTGAAGGGATCTTTACTCATTTTGCGACAGCAGATGAGGCAGATGATCGAAAATTCCAAGCGCAATACCAGTTTTTCAAAGAAGTATTGGCTGCTCTTGAAACCCTTCCTCCCATTGTCCATGCGAGTAATTCAGCCACTTCTTTGTGGCATGCGGATACGATTTTCACGGCTGTGCGCTTGGGAGATGTCATGTATGGCTTGAATCCCAGTGGTTCTGTGTTAGCCTTGCCTTATGAAATTAAACCAGCCTTGAGTTTGGTGAGTGAGTTAGTTCATGTGAAACAGTTAGAAGCTGGTCAAGATATTGGCTACGGAGCAACTTATACGACAGAAGAATCCCAATGGATTGGAACGCTTCCTATCGGCTATGCGGATGGTTGGATCCGAGAGATGCAAAACTTTCATGTGCTGATTAAGGGGGACTATTGTCCCATTGTTGGTCGCGTTTCGATGGACCAGATTACTGTTCGCCTTCCTGAAGAATTGCCTCTGGGGACCAAGGTTACCCTGATTGGACGAGAGGGCGAGAAAGAAATCACGGCAACAGAGGTTGCAGATTACCGTGGGACCATTAATTATGAAGTGGTCTGTCTCTTGAGTGATCGGATTCCTCGTGACTATACAGGTGAAGAATAAGAAGAAGCAGGTGGGATTTTCCCGGATGGACCTGCTTTTTTATAAAAGAAAGGAGGAGAAATGAATCTACACCAACCCTTATCCGTACTGCCTGGAGTCGGTCCAAAATCGGCGGAAAAATTTAAAAAGTTAGGGATTGAAACCTTAGAAGATCTGCTCTTGTATTTCCCCTTTCGCTATGAAGACTTCAAAACGCGCAATGTTTTAGAGTTGGAAGATGGGGAAAAAGCCGTCATCTCTGGAGTGGTAGCAACACCAGCCAATGTCCAATATTATGGCTACAAACGAAATCGCTTGCGTTTTTCGATCAAACAGGGAGACCAGGTCATTGCGGTTAATTTTTTCAACCAACCCTATCTAGCAGACAAAATTGAGGTTCAGCAGACAGTGGCGATTTTTGGGAAATGGGACAAGGCTAAAGGCAGTTTGACAGGGATGAAACTCCTGGCTCAGGTGGAAGATGATTTGCAGCCAGTCTATCGGGTGACGCAAGGAGTCAGCCAAAACAGCCTGGTGAAATTGATCAAAATAGCATTCGACCAGGGATTGGATCAGCTTTTAGAAGAGAATTTGCCCCAAGTCTTGCGGGAGCGTTATCAACTCTTGTCACGCTCTCAAGCAGTGCAGGCTATGCATTTTCCTAAGGATCTAGCAGAGTACAAGCAAGCCCTTCGCCGGGTGAAATTTGAAGAACTCCTCTTTTTCCAGCTACAGCTCCAAGTGCTAAAAGAAGAAAATCACGATGCTAGCCAAGGAATTTCCTTAGCCTGGGATCCAGAAAAATTAGCAGAACGAAAAAAACAGCTTCCTTTTGAGCTAACGCAAGCTCAAGAAAACAGCTTGAATGAAATCTTGATAGATATGGCCTCTCCTTATCATATGAACCGCTTGCTCCAAGGGGATGTGGGAAGCGGGAAGACAGTCGTGGCCGGTCTTGCCATGTATGCAGCTTTAAGCGCTGGTAAGCAAGCTGCCTTGATGGTTCCGACGGAGATTTTGGCAGAGCAGCACAAGGAAAGCATGCAACATCTTTTTCCGGACTTGCCAATTGCTCTTCTGACGGGAGGATTAAAGGTAGCTGAGAAACGAGAAGTCTTAGAGGAGATCGCATCAGGAAAAACTCAACTGATTGTGGGGACACATGCCTTGATTCAAGAGGGAGTTCACTACCAAGATCTAGGTTTGGTCATTATTGATGAGCAGCACCGTTTTGGGGTTTCCCAGCGCCGCATCCTTCGAGAAAAGGGACAAAATCCAGACGTCCTGATGATGACGGCTACCCCTATTCCCCGGACCTTGGCCATCACGGCTTTTGGGGATATGGATGTGTCCATCATTGATCAGATGCCTGCGGGACGCAAGGAAATCATGACGCGCTGGGTCAAGCATGAGCAGTTAGAAGTGGTCCTCGACTGGTTGGTAAAAGAGCTCGCAAAAGGTTCTCAAGCCTACTTTATCTCTCCCTTGATTGAGGAGTCAGAGGCGCTAGATTTGAAAAATGCCCTGGCGCTTCAAGAGGAATTAACTGCCTTCTTTGGTCAGCGAACACGCGTTTCTCTTCTTCACGGGAAGATGAAAAGTGAAGAAAAAGATGCCATCATGCAGGCCTTTAAAGAGCACCAAGTCGATGTTTTGGTGTCTACGACTGTTATTGAAGTAGGAGTCAATGTGCCTAATGCGACTGTTATGGTCATCATGGATGCAGATCGATTTGGTCTTAGCCAGCTTCACCAGCTTCGAGGCCGGGTTGGGCGGGGAAACAAGCAATCCTATGCTATTCTAGTAGCCAATCCTAAGACAGATAGCGGCAAGCAGCGCATGAAAATCATGACAGAGACAACCAATGGGTTTGTTCTAGCAGAAGAAGATTTGAAAATGAGAGGTTCAGGTGAAATTTTTGGAACCCGTCAATCAGGAATTCCAGAGTTTCAAGTAGCAGACCTAGTTGAAGATTATCCCATTCTTGAAGAAGCAAGGAAAGTTGCTAGCCAGATCGTAGCCACTCCAGATTGGAGAGAACACCCAGACTGGCATTTGCTCTCTCTTTATCTGGAGAAGCAAGAACATTTAGATTAGATCATAAAAAGTGAGTAGAGTGGAAATGTGTTGTTTCTACTCTACTCACTTTTAAGATTGCATTTAACGCCCTTTGTATCTTATTAATTGAACACGGGCTGCGGATTGTATCAAAAAGATGAATCCTCCTAGAATCTTTTGGATTCTTCGTCGTATTCCCTATTTTGACTGTATCCGCTACGCCCTTTGTATCTTATTAATTGAACAAGCCCTAAATGCTGTGTGAAAAAGATAAATTCTCTTGTGAGCTTCGCTCCCGGCGACAATTTCCTATTTTCACTTGGCATTTTACGGGCTTTGTATCTTATACTACCCTTCGATATATTCTTTGAGTTCTTGTCCTTTTAGGCCGGCATTGAGGGCGATGAGGAGTTTGATGCGCGCTTTGGGGGCATTTAATTCTTTGATGAAAAAGACACCTGCTTGATGGAGTTGGACGCCTCCTCCTTCATATGCGTAGACGGGTTCAGCGATTCCGTTGAAGCAACGGGATACTAAAGCGATTGGAAGGCCTGCATCTATAAACTCTTGGAGTTTATGTGCCGTTTCTTTAGGGATGTTTCCTGCTCCAAAGGCTTCGATAATGAGGCCATCAAGCATTGAAAGATCCAGCATGTCCAGCAGATCGGTTTTCATCCCTGCATAGGTAGTGATGATCGGAACGAACCCATCGATGGTATCGAGATCAAAGCGCACCCTTGGCTCGGCTGTTTTAAAGAAGAGGATTTCCTTTTTCATGACCAAACCTAGTGGGCCGTGGGTTGGTGTCTGAAAGGTGCTGACATTGGTGGTGTGGGTTTTGGTGACGTATTTAGCCGCATGAATTTCATCGTTCATGACGACTAAGACACCTTTATCGCGTGCTTTCGGATCGGCAGCTACTCGAAGGGCTGTCAGAAAATTGTAGACACCGTCGCTTCCGAGCTCGTTGGAGCTTCGCATAGCTCCTGTAATGACCACAGCGATCTCTGGTAACTTCATGGTATCCAAGAAATAAGCTGTTTCTTCCAGCGTATCTGTCCCGTGGGTAATAACGATGCCATCATAGTTATGAGCTTCCTCTTTGATTTTTTGATATAGGGCTAACATGTGACGGGGGGTCATTTGAGGGCTGGGAAGGTTGAAGAAGTCCTCCGAGGTGACTGCAATCCCTTCAATTGGCGAAGTAACTTGGGTCATGGGATTGACTTCATTAGTAATCACTGCCCCAGAGTCATCTGCCGCCATCGAAATGGTCCCTCCGGTATGTAGTGCTAAAATTTTCTTAAACATGTGAAGCTCCTTGGAATATGTGATATAATTTATTTTATCATAAAAAGAAAGAAACAGTAGACATGGAAATAAAAGCAGTCTTTTTTGATATCGATGGAACCTTGGTTAATGATAGTCGAGCAGTCCTAAAATCAACAGAAAAAGCTATTCAGTCTTTAAAGGAAGAAGGGATCTATGTAGGCCTTGCGACAGGTCGGGGACCGGCCTTTGTCAAACCGTTTATGGAACGCTATGGTTTTGATTTTGCAGTGACCTATAATGGTCAGTATATTTTGACCAAGGACCGCGTGCTATTTACCAGTCCAATCGATAAAAAGAGTCTGCACCAACTAATTGACTATGCTCGAGAACACCGCAAGGAAATTGCTCTCGGTACCAAGGATGGGGTATTTGGTTCTCGGATCATGAGTTTTGGGATGAGTCCTATTTCAACCTGGTCCAGTCGCTTTGTGCCCCGCAAAATGGCCCGTACCGTCAGTCGAGGCTTTAACAAAGTGGTCAGCAAGGTCGTCCCACAAGATCAGGACACCCTCTATGCACTAGCGCAAGAACCCATCTATCAAGTACTCATCTTATCGAGTCCAGAAGAGACTGCAAAAATTGAAAAAGAGTTTCCAGATCTGAAATTCACACGGTCTAGTCCTTTTGCAGCAGATGTCCTCAACCCAGGAATTTCTAAACTAGAAGGGATCCGCATCGTTGGTCAGGAATTTGGCTTTGACATCGATGAAGTGATGGCTTTTGGAGATTCGGATAATGACTTAGAGATGCTTTCAGGTGTTGGCTTGTCCATTGCGATGGGAAATGGAACGACCAGTGTCAAGGCGATTGCCAAGCATACAACGACTAGTAATGGCAAGGATGGCATCCAAAAGGCCCTGCAACACTTTGGTATCCTCTCAGAGAAAGAACTCTTTCTTTCTAAGGATGATCACTTCAATAAGGTCAAAACCTTCCATGGTGTGATGGATGGGGAAACTCAGGAGAAACCAGTTGTTTGGCAGCCTCAAGACGCCCTTTATCGAACCATGTTCAAGCAAGAGGAATTGGTAGAATTTGTCCGAGCAGCTAGCATAAGTGAGGAAGAATTTGACTGCTCGGTAGCAGCTCTTCACGAAGCCTTGGATAAGGCTGCAGATAAGGTTCGTTGCAAGCATCCAGCTGAGATCTCCATGGTAGGGCAGGTCGATGCCTTGATCGATACCCTCTATTTGACTTATGGTAGCTTTGTATTAATGGGGGTCGATCCTGAAGAGGTCTTTGAGATTGTTCACCGGGCCAATATGGGCAAGATTTTCCCAGATGGAAAGGCGCACTTTGATCCAGTAACCCACAAAATTCTGAAGCCAGATGATTGGGAAGAAAAATACGCCCCAGAACCAGCCATCAAAAAAGAACTCGATCGCCAGCTCAAGGCCTACGAAAAACATGCAAAACAAAAAGAAGCAAAAAAAGACAACTAAAAAAGGTTTGGAACAAAGGTTCCAAACCTTTTTTAGAATGTAGACAAACTATTTTTTACTAAGATAAGTAAAGTGTTCTACAAAGAAGTCGAAATATGTTCTTATTTTTAAAATTTATAAAAAATATTGAAAAACTTTCCGCCGTGAGAAAAGTGCTAGAAACACTATTGTTTCTAGCACTCGGGAGTTTTGAGACCTTAGGCTCAAAACTTAGTCATGGAACTTCGAAGAAGTTCGCTGACGTCCGTACTCACCTAAGGAAAGTTTTCAATATAACTTTTTCTTTCTTACATGGTTTTATCCTTATCACGCACCACTAGTAAGTCTACTTTGGCGTGGCGAAGGATATATTCTGAGGAGGATCCGACCATTAACCGTTCGAAGGCATTGAGTCCGGTAGCTCCAACCATAATAAGGTCAACCCCTTCTTTACTTGGGATATCATTGGCTAAGAGGACTTTTGGATTTCCCATTTCTACAACAGTCACAACATTTTGAACGCCGACTTTTTCAGCACGTTCCTTGTAGCCTTTGAGCAATTCATTGGCTTCTTCTTGCAATTCTTCGTAGACCTCAGCATCAAAAGTTGAGACGCTTTGAAGGGCACGGGTATCGATGACGTGGGCAATCGTCAATTTAGAGCCGTTGCGAAGAGAAACGTTAACTCCTTTTTCAAAGGCTAATTCTGCTTCATGGGAACCGTCGACAGCGACCATGATGTTTTCATATTTTTGAGACATAATCCTACCTCCTTATAGCTTGAAAACATGGATAGAATAGAAGGGAATCCTATTCTTTATACACTTATATTTTATCTCTTTTGAGCTAGAATGTAAAGGTAAAGTCTCGCTTTTTCTAGTATATTTTTGCTGAATTTTTAAAGTCCTCGGTTTGTACTCTATTTGAACTAGTGGTATAATAGAGATAATTTCGTGAATCGAGGCAGAATATGAAGGAATATAATAAATCAAGCAAACTCGAACATGTCGCTTATGATATTCGTGGTCCAGTCTTGGAAGAAGCCATGCGCATGCGCGCAAATGGAGAAAAAATTCTCCGTTTGAATACAGGGAATCCTGCTGAATTTGGCTTTACAGCTCCAGATGAAGTTATCCATGATTTGATCATGAATGCGCGTGATAGTGAAGGCTATTCAGACTCAAAAGGAATCTTTTCAGCCCGCAAGGCTATCATGCAGTACTGCCAGTTGAAAAAAATTCCAAATGTGGATATTGATGATATTTACCTTGGGAATGGAGTGAGTGAGCTGATCGTCATGTCCATGCAAGGACTGCTTGACAATGGGGATGAGGTCTTGGTTCCCATGCCGGACTATCCTCTTTGGACAGCAGCCGTCAGCCTAGCTGGTGGGAATGCGGTTCACTATCTTTGTGATGAAGAAGCAAACTGGTATCCAGATATTGAGGATATCAAGTCGAAAATCACCTCAAACACTAAGGCTATCGTTGTCATCAACCCGAATAACCCAACAGGTGCCCTCTATCCAGATGAGATCTTGCTTGAGATTGTGGAGATCGCTCGTCAAAATAACTTGATTATCTTCGCAGATGAAATCTACGATCGCTTGGTCATGGATGGGGAAAAACACACGGCTATCGCAAGTTTAGCGCCTGATCTCTTCTGTGTGAGTATGAATGGCTTGTCAAAATCTCACCGGATTGCCGGTTTCCGTGTTGGTTGGATGGTTCTATCCGGACCAAAACATCATGTGAAGGGCTATATCGAAGGCTTGAACATGTTGTCCAATATGCGTCTTTGTTCAAATGTCTTGGCTCAACAAGTTGTGCAAACCTCTCTTGGAGGCTACCAATCCGTGGATGAACTCTTGCTTCCAGGTGGTCGAATCTACGAACAACGGAACTTTATCTACAAAGCCATCAATGATATTCCAGGTCTCTCAGCTGTTAAGCCAAAGGCTGGTCTCTATATCTTCCCTAAGATTGATCGGGACATGTACCGCGTAGATGATGATGAACAATTTGTTTTAGAGTTCTTGAAGCAAGAAAAAATTCTCTTGGTTCATGGCCGCGGCTTTAACTGGAAAGATCCAGATCACTTCCGGATCGTTTACCTTCCACGTGTCGATGAGTTAGCTCAAATTCAAGAAAAAATGACTCGTTTCTTGAAACAATACAAACGTTAATTAGATAAAGGATTGAAGAGGAAAGTCTTCAATCTTTTTTTGATTCATTCTATAAAATCTATGTCATCGAATCGACATTTTTCTGAATTGCGCACAATTGTAGAAAAAATAAATAATTTTCAGATAATTTGTTTGAAATTCCCACACTTATATGATATACTTGAGCTGACTATATGCGAGGTTTATTATGGCAAACTTATTAGAAAAGACACGTAAAATTACATCCATCTTGAAACGGACTGATGAACAGTTGCAGGTCGAGATGCCTTATAATGATATTGCCCAGCAATTAGCGGATATTATCCACTGTAATGCCTGTATCATTAATAGCAAGGGAACCCTTCTTGGTTATTTCATGCGTTACAAGACCAACAATGACCGGGTAGAAGCTTTCTTTCAAAATAAAAAATTACCAGAAGATTATGCCAAGGCGGCAAGCTTAGTTTATGATACAGAAGCTAATTTAGATGTGGACCATGATTTGAGTATCTTTCCGGTCGAAACCAAGTCTGAATTTCCTGATGGCTTGACCACCATTGCGCCGATCCATGTTTCTGGGATTCGATTGGGTTCCTTGATCATTTGGCGCAATGATAAACAGTTTGCGGATGATGATTTGATCTTGGTTGAGATTGCCAGCACCGTGGTGGGGATTCAAATGTTGAATTTCCAACGCGAAGAAGACGAAAAAAATATTCGTCGTCGGACAGCGGTGAATATGGCTGTCAATACCTTGTCTTACTCTGAATTGCGGGCTGTTTCTGCCATCCTTAGTGAATTGAAAGGAAATGAGGGGCAGTTGACTGCTTCTATCATTGCAGATCGGATTGGCATCACTCGCTCTGTGATTGTCAATGCACTCCGGAAATTGGAGTCAGCTGGTATTATTGAAAGCCGTTCTCTTGGAATGAAGGGAACCTATCTCAAAGTGTTGATCCCAGATATCTTTGAGGAAATTAAGAAAAGAGATTACTAATGACTAAAGCTTTGATTTCAATTGACTACACTGTCGATTTCGTAGCAGATGATGGTAAGCTTACGGCAAGTGCCCCTGCCCAAACCATTTCTGAGACCATTGCTCAGGTGACCCAATTGGCCTTTGACCAAGGAGCCTATGTCTTTTTTGCCATTGATGCGCATGATGTAGACGATCCCTTTCATCCTGAAAGCAAGCTCTTCCCGCCTCATAATATCATTGGGACCAGCGGACGTGATTTGTACGGCCCTTTGGCAGATTTTTATCAGGAGCACAAAGCGGATTCACGCGTCTTTTGGATGGATAAACGTCATTATTCTGCTTTTTCAGGAACGGACCTAGATATCCGCCTGCGGGAACGCCATGTAGATACCGTTATTTTGACAGGTGTCTTGACTGATATCTGTGTCCTTCATACAGCGGTTGATGCCTACAATCTCGGCTATCAGATCGAAGTCGTGGAACCTGCAGTGGCCTCGCTCACTCCTGAAAATCACCAGTTTGCTTTGAATCATTTCAAGCATGTCTTAGGGGCAAGCTTGGTAGACGGCGCACTAGCTGTATTAGATACTAAATAAGAAAAGATTGTAAAAGAGGTCATAGACATTTGAACTGCACCCCAAAAGTTAGACAGAAAAATCTAACTTTTGGGGTGTTTTTATTATGAAATTAACTTATAAAGATAAAGTTCAGATCTATGAACTTAG
>JAGZKI010000015.1 GCA_018365265.1 Streptococcus parasanguinis
GCAGTGGTTGAGTGGGCTCTACTACGCTGATTTCATCAGCTTTTACAGCCCTACTCAACTGTGCGGAGGTGGGACGACGAAATCGAATTCTAACGAATTGCCGATTTCTGTCCCACTCTCTCTTTTCTTACAACAAATGCGCTTCGTGTTTTTGGAAGACTTCTTTTCCAAGCTCTACTAACTTGGTGATCAAATCTGTATAGTTGAGTCCCATATTGTCCCAAAGCAAGGGATACATAGACCATTGGGTAAATCCTGGCATGGTATTGAGTTCGTTTAAGAAGATCTCTCCTTTATCGGTATAGAAGAAATCACAACGCGCCAAGCCCAGACCACCAATCGCACGAAAGGCTTTTTCTGCGTTGGTCCGCATGATTTTCACAACCTCAGGGTCCAATTGAGCCGGAATCGCCATGGTAATTTTGTTGTCGATGTATTTGGCATCATAATCATAGAAGGCCACATCTTTCACAACTTCACCTGGCAAGGTGCTCTTCACATCATAGTTTCCAAGTAGTCCAACTTCGATCTCACGCGCATTAACCCCTTGTTCTACCAAAACACGGCTATCGTATTTAAAGGCTAATTCAAGAGCAGCCCGAAGCTCTGTTTGGTTTTCAGATTTTGAAATCCCTACGCTTGAACCCATATTGGATGGTTTGGTAAAGACAGGGTAAGAGAGATTGGCTTCAATTGCAGCAATTTTCTCATCCACGTCATCGCCTTCCACTACAGCTACATAAGGAACTTGTGGAATTCCTGCAGACTCCAAGACCCGTTTGGTCGTGATCTTGTCCATCGCAACACTAGAAGCCAGGATACCACAGCCGACATAAGGCATCTTCAAGACTTCTAAGAAGCCTTGAATGGAACCATCTTCTCCCATTGGTCCATGAAGAACTGGAAAGACTACTGCTCCTTCCTTGTAAATCGCAGATGGTGCCACTTTTTTAGACCAGTCCACTGTCTCATTGGTCATCAATTTCTCATCATCCGCTGGTTTCTCTTCAAAAGCTTGCGTCTGGATGAAGTCTCCTGACTGCGTAATAAAGTAGGTTTGAACCGAAAATGCTTGGTAATCAATCGCGCGCATCACGCTTTCTGCTGAAAGAACAGATACTTCACGTTCTGCACTACGTCCACCATACAACAGGATTAAGTCTTGTTTACTCATAGTTTCTCCCTAATTGTTCCCTTGATTTCTTACTTGATAGTATACCACAATGATAGCCCTTTCGAAAGAACTTCTCTTATAATTCTGTCCGATTTTCAATCGCGCGAAGCAAGGTCACTTCGTCCGCATACTCGATATCGGCTCCAACTGCCAGACCACGTGCCAAACGTGTCACTTTGATCCCTGCTGGCTTGAGCACGCGCGAGATATACATAGATGTTGCTTCCCCGTCTGCTGTCGCATTGGTCGCAACAATGACCTCTGTGACTGTTCCATCCATCAAGCGACTAATCAAACTCTTGAGATTGATATCATCGGGTCCCACGCCATTCATGGGCGAGATCAAGCCATGCAAGACATGGTAACGGCCATGGTATTCCTGGATATTTTCCATAGCAGATACATCCCGGCTATCTTCTACAACAAGTATGAGGGATGGATCCCGCGTTTCATCTCGACAAATCTCGCAGGTTTCTTCATCGGTTAAATTGCCACAAATACTGCAATACCCTAGCTCACGCTTGGCATTCAGTAAGTTTTTGGCAAATTCATTGACATCATCATCTGACATACCAATGGTGTAAAAAGCCAGACGAGTCGCTGTTTTGATCCCAATTCCTGGTAACTTCGAATAGCTGTCAATTAATTTTGCAATAGGTGCTGGATAAAGCATAGTTTCCTCTCTAATTCATGGGGTGTTTCTGATTGTATAAATTAATAATGTCACGCGTAATGGAATGACTGACCGTCGCTTGTAGATTGGTATTATGTGGAAAAACCACTGCTACTGCAATCTTTGGATTGTTTGACGGTGCATAAGCCACCACATTGGTATTAATGGCTTGTTTGCCTCCATCGACTGTGGTTTCGGCCGTACCGGTCTTGGCACTAATAGAGACACTAGCACCTTGACCGACGGTTTTCCCTGTCGTCAACCCACTCGTACCATTGGCAACCTGGTAGAATCCTTGCTTGATCAAAGCCATGTCCTCAGCAGAGATATGGACCTGATTGAGCTCCTTGGTTTCGATCGCTTTTTTCAACTGACCAAGCCCCCCTTGATCATTATTGTCATAGATACCTTCGACGACATGAGGACTCACCCTCTTCCCATCATTTGCAACGGTTGCCGCATACTGGGCCAATTGCATCGGTGTATAGTTGTCAAACTGGCCAAAGGCATTGGTCAAATAATTACCGACTGTGTAGTCTTTTGGAATAAAACCGGTCGATTCATTGGGAAGGTCAATCCCCGTTGATGTCCCAAGACCATACTCTGCAAAAGTAGAGCGCAGTTTTTTCATAGCCGGTTCAACCTGATCCACTTGTAAGGTCATGTTTGGGGTGTAAGGTTGCCCCATCATCTTAAGGGCAATTTGGACCATATAGGTATTGGAAGAGTATTCCAATGCTTCCACCGCATTGATGGAACGACTACCGTATTGGGTAAACCAAGAATTGATAGGAGCTGATCCTGCAAAAACAATCGGCTGATCGGTCAGCACCTGATTCCCAGAAATGGCTCCATTTTCCCATCCCGAAGTCAAGGTCGCTCCTTTGACCACGGATCCTGGAACGAAGACGTTGGTCACTGTTCCCAATGCATCTGCTGATAGATCTTGACTACCAGCCTGGTGTTTAATCCCTGCCATGGCAAGGACCTTCCCTGTATCGGGCTCCAGAGCTACGGCATAGACACCTTCGGAGTAGGTCGCATTTCCAGCTTGCAACTCTGCGCTAAAGGCGGAGCGAAGGATATTTTCCACTCCTTTTTGGAAATCCAAATCAATCGAGAGCTTGAGGTTTTCTCCTTTGGCCCCTTTTGAAACGTCAACCACTTTCTCCATGTTGCCATTTTTATCTAGGAGAATTTCTTTTTCACTGCGTTTTCCTTGAAGGACATTTTCGTATTCTTTCTCCAAATAAGAGGTACCAACCCGGTCATTGAGAGCATAACCTTTTTTGACATAGTCCTCAACCTCTTCTGCTGGAAGCCCCGCCTGCTCGGTCGATACGTTTCCAATAATAGAAGCTAAAGGAGTGTCCAAAACCTTGCGGTCCCAGCTAGTCGTGATGGCAATTCCCGGAAGGTCCTGACTGTCCGCAGCGATGGTCGCAATCTGTTCAGCTCCTAGTGCTTGCGTCGAAATGATTCCCGTCGCAAAATTCTCTACCGCATTCATCTGGCTATAGAGATAAATAATCTTTTTCTCATCATCTGTATAGCCGAGTTTTGAAGGGTCGATACTATCCACTGCCGCTTGATAAATCTTGGCTTCTGGCAGTCGGTTGCCATCGGTATCAAATTTCTTTTTCTCAGGCAGGTGTTCCACGACCTCTTGGTAGACCTTGGTATTGGCTAGATAGTAATCTACTTCTTGCCGTTCGGTTACTTGAGGATTTTCTACGTCCACATACTGTAAGAGTTTCCCAGCTGTCTCTCGCATTTCTTGTGCCGTCATTTTACGATCGCGCGTAAAGATCAGGACTTGTTTTCCCACATTTTCCACCAAGGGCTTACCAGAAGCATCATAGATTTGCCCTCGCACACTTCCTTGTTTGACCGTCTTTTTCGTAGCTTTTGCCAATTTATCCGTATAGTAGGCTTGGTGAGTGATCTGCATATAGCCAAGTCGGGCAATCAGCACCAAAAAAAGAAGGCAAATCAAACTAAACAGCAGGTAGAGTCTGCGTGTAATCGAATGATTCTCAAACTTCCGTATTTTCTTCTTCATGAAATTTTCTATCCTTCTTTTCTAATGAACACTTACCTTCCATTTTACTATTTTTCCCAGAGTATCTCAAGAAAAGGAAGAGGCCTTTCCTGGAATTTTATAAAGAAAAAAGATTGGACAGGCTCGTCCAATCTCTTCTTTTAATAGGTCACAACATTGATTTTTCCTTTGTCATACTCCGCAATGAAAATATCCAAAACATTATCATAGCCTTCTTTTTCCAATTCAGCCAACAACCACTCTTCACTTTTTCCAATTGTTTCCAAAATTTCAAGCTGAATCACTCCATCCGTAATAATCGGGTATTTAGGATTCTCATCCCCCGCACGGACAACGATCAATTGACCATTTTGTTCAATAACAGCGCGCTTCACATCTTTTAATTGAAAAATCCCTTGTCCACGTAGTTTCAAAGCAACATCTGAAGCAAAAAGTCCTTTGGAACGACACGCTTCCGGATCCAGTTTCCCATTTTTAATGATGACAGTTGGTTTTCCATCAATCAAGTGCTTCATAAAACGAACATTGGTATTGAGCCATTTTAAGAGCAAGATCAAAATAGTCCACATTAAGAGAATCACAATGTATTGAAGAATGGTAATGGAGCTATTGTAGATGACCCCACCAATAATGCCCCCAAGAACAAAGTTCTGTATCTGGTCTACTGCAGAATTTGGTGCTAAGTTTCCTTTCCCGGTCACATTGATGACAAATACCAAGGAAATCAAGCCCAAAGCTAATTTAATCAAGATGTTTAAAAAATTTACTATCATTTGTTCACCTCCACAAGTTCCACGTCTGTTTTATACAGATCCATCTTTTCTAATAGGTAGCTATCTGGGTCAGATCCTGCGATAGCTCGGTAATAAACCTCTCCAACCTTCAGGATCGCCCCATCTGTGGCTGCTGAAGTATTGACATAGACGTCTTCTTTTTTGACATCCAACTCCTTTGAGATGACCTCAATAAAATGCAGAGACCGTTGAAATTGGTCATTATTACTTTGGCTATTTTGGAAACTGCTGATGCCGATCAAGACCACTGCAACCAGAGTCAAAATCGAGATAATGGATAATTCACGGAATTTGCTATCTTGCTTATCCCGATAGGCTTTCACCGCAAAAAAACCAGTCAGTAGAATGAGCAAACCAGAGATCCCAATGGTCACCCAATTTTGCTGACTGATCTGACTCAATACATAATCATAAGAGTAAAATTTCATAATGAACTCCCTTTCTCCAAATGAATTCAAGCTATTATAATGTATTTCAGGAGAGAATTCAAGGCATTCTAATCAGAAAAAAATATATTTTTTGTTATAATAAAGTTATCTATCATGTCAAGAAAAGGAAATACAATGAAACTCATTTCATGGAATATCGACTCGCTTAATGCTGCATTAACTAGTGATTCAGCACGCGCCAAACTCTCTCAAGAAGTCCTCCAAACCTTGGTTGCTGAGGATGCGGATATCATTGCCATTCAAGAAACCAAGTTATCCGCCAAAGGTCCTACTAAAAAACACCTCGAAATCCTTGAGGAGCTCTTCCCTGGCTACGAAAACACCTGGCGCTCTTCTCAAGAACCGGCTCGTAAAGGCTATGCCGGAACCATGTTTCTCTATAAAAAAGAACTCACACCCGTTGTGACTTTCCCAGAGATCGGAGCCCCTTCGACCATGGACTTGGAAGGTCGGATCATTACCTTGGAATTTGATAAATTTTTCGTTACTCAGGTATACACACCTAACGCTGGTGATGGTCTCAAACGTTTAGAAGAACGTCAAGTTTGGGATGTTAAATATGCTGAATATTTGGCTGAATTAGACAAGGAAAAACCTGTCCTTGCAACCGGTGACTACAACGTTGCCCACAAGGAAATCGACCTTGCTAACCCAGCCAGTAACCGCCGTTCGCCAGGATTCACAGACGAAGAACGCGAAGGATTTACAAATCTTTTGGCCAAAGGATTTACAGATACCTTCCGCCATGTCCATGGTGATGTCCCAGAACGCTACACTTGGTGGGCACAACGTAGCAAGACTTCAAAAATCAACAATACAGGCTGGAGAATCGACTATTGGTTAACCTCAAACCGCATTGCAGATAAGATTACTAAATCAGACATGATTGACTCAGGCGCACGCCAAGACCACACACCGATTGTCTTGGAAATTGAATTATAAGGATTTTCTTTATGAACTACAATGCAGTAATTCCCGAGTTTATGGTTTCGAATATAGAACAGTCCCGTTCCTTCTACTGTGATTTGCTCGGTTTCACCATCGAATACGAGCGCCCAGAAGAAAAATTTCTCTTCCTGTCTCTTGAAGATTGCCAGCTCATGCTAGAGGAGGGGACAGTTGAAGAATTAGCTGAACTAACCTACCCATTTGGCCAAGGAATTAACATCTCCTTTGGTATAGAGGATGTCCCTAGGCTCTATCAGAAATTGTTAGAAGCCAACTATCCTATTCATCGCCCATTAATTAAAAGAAAATTTCGTGTTGACGACCATTATATCTATCCTCATGAATTTGCAATTCTGGATCCAGATGGCTATTTTTTAAGATTTAGTGAATAAGAAAATAGATCACTAGAGTAGAAAAAGAAACAATAAAAGAAAGAGACTAATCACATTGATTAGTCTCTTTTAGTTTTTTAAGGATTATTTCCCCGGAGTATTCGGATCTAGGCCCCAAGATTGCTCGAGAACAGGTCTTAAGGATTTAATCATATCTTCTGAACCTTGGATTATGATTGTGTATACTTTATCTCCTTTTTGGAATACCCATACGTATAAAGTACTCCCATCTTTAACTGTTACTTTTATTAAGAAAGCGTCCCCACCGGCAAATATAGCTTTTACACCTTCTATACTAGTTCGATTTTTATGTTTTCCGAATGAGCTATATAAACGGTTCGCAAGTAACTCTGCGTCAAAGGTTTCGTTGGGGCCAAGTTTAACAGTATCTTTAGTGTTTGAATCCATTATTAACGCATTGTTTTTGTCTGGTGATAAATATTCGAGCGCTTTGCTACTTCGAGTAGTGCGTACGACCCAATCTTTAGGGATATTGATATAACCATATTTTTCATTTCCGATACGTTGAGTATCTGCAAGGGATATTTCTTTTGCCCCAGAAGAAGACCCAGGAGTTGTTGTTTGAGTTGTTGTCGTTGGTGCATCCGTAGTTTCTTTAGTGACTTCAGTTGTTGGTGCTGCTGTAGTTTCGTTTGTTTTCTTTTCTCTATTTCCGCATGCTGCTAGTATAAATGCAGATAGAAGCGTTACAGAGCTTAATATTATTTTGTTTTTCATCAGGATTGTTCTCCTTAAAGTGGTTGACTCACATGTATTATATCATTTTTTATAGTTTATTTAAATTAAAACAGGAAACGCCTTCACTAAAAAGCATAGGGTATAACAAAAGAAAATTTCGTGTTGGTGAACAGTATATCTATCCTCATGAATTTGCAGTTTTAGATCCAGATGGCTATTTTTTAAGATTTAGTGAATAGAATGATCATCACCCGTCTATGAGCCATACCCAAAAATATATTTTTGTGAGTACAGTTCAATAGCGGGTGATTTATTTATCTTTCATCTTAAAGAATGAGACAGACTGACTTTCGAGACATAAAAAAACCGGAGCCCTTACATGACGGCTCCGACTTTTTTATCTTCATTGATAGACCAATGATTGATTTTTTTATTTTTTCTTCTCAATGTGATCTTTGAGATCTTCTTGAGCTTTTTTATTGGATTCTGCTTTTTTCTTCAACCATTCTTCTTTGGCCTTGTTAAAGTCTTTTGTGGTGACAACATCTTTGGACATTTCAAGGTATTTGTAGAAGGTTCCTGTTCCTTTTGTACCAACCCATGAAGCAGCACGGCTGTATGGTACGGTCCGTTGAAGCATTGGAGCACCACCATTTGAAACAGTTGGAAGCGTAATCGAGCTATCTGTCAACCATGCTTGCGCTGCTGCATATTTTTCATAGCGTTTAGCTTGATCCAACAATTCAGCATCGGCGTCTTTCAACATGTTAGCGTATTGATCCAAACCAACTGTTGCAATGGCTGGATTATTTGAACCTGCATCAATACCAAGATAGTAGAAGACAGAACCATTTACTGGGCTGATACTTTCGAGGTAAGTCGATGGGTCTTGGTAGTCAGGAGCCCAACCACCGCCTGAGATATCGTAATCTCTCGCAGCAGCAGTATCGCTGAAGTAGGTGATATTTTGGAAATCATCATCCGAAACCTTTTGAAGGTCTACAACGACATTGTCTGCACCAAGCGCTGACTCTACAGATTGTTTGAAGGAGCTAGCTTGTTGGACCATGCTGTTGTCCACTTGGCTGACAATGTAGTCCAAATGAATTGGGAATTGAACGCCTTGTTTTTGCAATTCAGCTTTGGCTTTCGCAAATGAAGCTTTGGCTTTTTCTGGGTTGTAAAGGCTAGTTTGACCATCGGCCAGGCTCACACCCTTCCATTGATCCCCATAGGTAACCAATTGTTTTTCAACGACCTTACCAAAATCTTCTCCATTGACTTGGACATAAGTTGGTGGTACCAAGGTGCTACGAAGGGTATTTTCAGCCGCATCAGATCCAGATACTTGTGCCGCATAAGATTTGCGGTCAAAGGCAAAGTTCACTGCTTGACGGAAGTCCTTGCTCAAGATTGCTTTCTTGGTAGAAGCTTTTTGTTCATCCGTTGTTTTGGCTGTATGGTCATACTTTTGACGGTCCAAGTTGAATCCAAGATAGTAGGATGTTCCCAATTGCAAACCGTAGACAATGTTGTCGCCAAAGTTTTTCTTGACACTCTTATAAGTCGAGCTGTTTGGCATAACAGATGCAAAGGAATATTGACCTTTTTCAAAGTTCTTAATGATAGAATCTGGGTTTGATCCATCATTAAAGGTCAATTTGACATTGTCGATATGAACATTTTTCGCATCGTAATAGTCTTTGTTCTTGACCAATTCAATCTCAGATTTCGAAGTCAAAGATTTCAAGTAATATGGACCATTGTATAAGATGCTGCTAGGTTTCAAAGAACCAAAATCTTTCCCTTGAGATTTCAAGAAATCCGCATTGACTGGGAAAAGAACACCTGAGGTTGTTTTTGAGTTCCAGAAGCTTTCTGGACGAACCAAAGTATATTGGATGGTGTGGTCGTCTAAGGCTTTGACTCCAACGGTGTTAAAGTCTTTGGTTTCCCCTTTTACGTAGGCATCCAAACCTTTGATCGAATTTTGAATCAAGAAGAGACCTTCTGATTTAGACTCAACCGCGTGTTTGATCCCTGTAACAAAGTCTTGAGCCGTTACAGCACCATATTCTTCCCCTTCACTCGTATACCATTTGGCATCCTTACGAAGTTTGTAAGTATAGGTTAATCCATCTTCAGAGACAGTCCAATCTTCTGCTAGACTTGGCACAAAGTTTCCGTATCGGTCGTTTTCAAGAAGACCATCTACAAGGTTACTTGTGACATCTGAAGTCGTTGTACGAGTTGCAGCGATGTAATCCAAGGTATTTGGATCTGCTGAATAGACGAATGAGTAGGTTGCTTGATTGCTACTACCACCGCCACATGCTGCTAAAAGAAAGGCACCTGCAACAGAAACTCCTGCAAGAGCTAACAGTTTTTTTGCTTTCATCACTATCTCCTTATGTTAGATTTTCTACCATTATACACTATTTCTTAAAAAAAACCAAATTTATTTTAAAAAAGTTCGTTTTTTCTGAATGAATATAATAAGATATAAAGAAAAAGCATCTTGAAATCGATCTCAAAGAAGCCGGATAGGCGAATCTAGGCACCTACCACCAGATCCAACAAAGATATCACCTTTCAATCCTTTTTATAAATATACGTTTCATTACAAAAAAGAACCTCTGCTCTTTCGAGCAGAGGAACTGATTCCTAATCAAAATGATAGAGTTGAGGATACTGGTCACATTCAGGATTTTTGGGGTGGCAGATAGCCCGTCCAAAATAAATCATGGCTTGATGGGCAGCTAGCCATTCGCTCTTTGGCAGAACATCCATAACCCGCTTTTCAACTTCTAATGGCGTCGCTGATTTCTTTACAATATCATGGTGCTTGCAGATCCGCTCCACATGGGTATCGACAGCAAAAGCTGGAATACCAAAACCTACACTCATGACCACATTGGCCGTCTTGCGTCCTACTCCTGCTAGACTTTCTAACTCTTCACGAGTCTGAGGCACTTGCCCATCAAAGTTATCCAGCAATTGTTGGGCACATTTTTTGAGAAATTTGGCCTTATTTCGATAGAGACCTAATTTAGAAATATGCTTGGCGATATCGGCTTCACTGGCTGCTGCCATGGCTTGTGGGGTTGGAAAAGCCGCAAACAAACCTGGTGTCGCTTTGTTAACAGCTGCATCTGTCGTCTGAGCCGAGAGCATAACCGCTACTAGCAATTCAAAATGATTACGAAAATCCAGACTTGGCTTGGCATCTGGAAAGAGGGCGATAATTTCTTCGATCACATGACGTGCCCGTTTCTTTGATAAAACCATATTCTCTCCTTTACATTACTAGTCTTTATTATAGCATGAAAGTTCCCTATTTCTAAAAGATACGGCTTCAGAAAAGGACTAGTCCGTAGACAAGTCCTTTTCTATTAGTCTATAAAATGAGTATGTTTGGTAACCCATTGAGTGACCTTGATATTTAACCAGAACACATAGATCCCAAATGTAATGATGGTAAAGAACCACCATTTAATCCAATTTCCAAATAACTGCATGGCCGTGCCGTCAAAGTACTGACGATGACCATCAATCACAGTATGCTTGACCTTCCAGTTATACATAATGCACACGCCCCAAGGTGCACAAATCCCAAAAGTAAATACTGTAATGAAGGTTGCTAATAAAACATGGCCAATATAGGAAAATAGGCCTCCATCAAAATACGATTCACGATACATGTTTAATCTCCCTATATTTTTTCTACACCAATCTCTTCAAGAAGGTAATCAGGGTTCGAGCAGAGCGTTCGCCAGCTTCCCCGATAAATTCATCAAAAGAGATATTGGCGGCGTGATCTGCCGTATCACTCATAGCTCGAATAACCATGAAGGGACGGCCAGCTGCATGAGCGGCCTGAGCAATAGCTGCTCCTTCCATCTCAACAGCCAAAACTTCTGGGAAATGCTCTCGAATTGCTGCGACTTTTTCTTCACTCGCGATAAAGCTATCTCCTGTTGTAATCAAGCCCACATGCGTGGTTGCAGCTTCTTCTTCCAGAACTTTTTTCATTTCTGATACAAAATAGCGACTGGATTCAAAGTAAAGCGGTTGACCTGCCATTTGACCATACTTATAACCAAAGGCTGTTACATCCACATCGTGATAGGCCAATTTATCTGCAAGGACAATGTTGCCAACAGCTATTCCTGAGGCTAGAGCACCTGCAGAACCCGTATTGATAATAGCTTCCACTTTGAAATCATTGGCCAATACAGCCACACTCATAGCAGACATAACTTTTCCGATGCCACTTTCAACCAAGACCACTTCATGGCGACCAATCGACCCTGTATAGTAGACCTTTCCTAGGCGAAGGTGTTTCTCTCCATTCTGCAAAGATTCCACTAAGATTTTTAACTCTTGTGGCATGGCTGCGATAATTCCAATTTTCATGTCATTTCTCTCCTTGTGACGACCTTATAGACGCCAAATAGCAATGATCAAGGCAATGAGGAGCACAATGATCCAGAACAAAATCTTATTGAGTTTGGATTGGACCACACTTTGTTTCCGCTCTTCAATACGACGACTCTTGGTCACTGTGGGCTCCACTTGGATCTGCACAGTATCCTGAGAATAACGCTCTTGTGGACGCTCCATACGACTCTCTCTCATAGGACGTTCATAGCCAAATCCCCTGTGGTCTGTTCGAATAATTTTCGTCTCTTCAGCATCGACCATTTTAGGACCGGTGATGTCCTCGCCTCGCCTTGCTCGTTCAATCATTTCATCGGTTAATAAAGGTTTTCCCATCGGATCCTCCTCTATTTATTGATTAAGTCCCAATATTGGATGGCCATGATGGTTTTGGCATCACAGATTTCGCCAGTTTGGATCAAATCTTTCGCTTCCTTCAAGGTCACTTCTAATAACTCTAAGGTCTCATCCGCATCTTGTGGACGTGGATTTTCCACCTTTTTCAAGTTGGTCGCACCATAAAGTTTGATCCGCTCATTACAAAATCCAATGGCAGAATAAAAATCATACAATAACTCTAGATCCGCTGTGTAGCCAATTTCTTCTTCCAATTCACGCAGAGCAGCTGCTTGGGGATCTGCATTTTCTCCCTTTTCTAACTTCCCTGCTGGAATCTCCACTGAAGTCCTTTCAATCGCCTTGCGGTACTGCTTGACCAAGATCGTTTTCCCATCTTCTGTGATCGGCAAAATCGCTACTGCTCCATTATGGAAGATTAAATCACGCTGCGCTTGGCCTTTTCCAGCGGGTAGTTCTACTTGATCAGTGACCACTTGGAAAATAGGTCCCTGATAAATCTCCTTGCGCTCAATGGTTTTTTCTTCAAATTGCATGAGAATCTCCTATTTATTTTTAGGATGGTGTGGCAAGCGAAGGGCATACTCTTCTTTATTCACTTGACGGCCACGACCAATCGCAATCGCATCAGCTGGTACATCCTTGGTAATGGTTGATCCAGCACCGACTAAGGAATTGTCGCCTAATTCAACTGGCGCAATAATCGTCGAATTGGATCCGACAAAGACATTGTTTCCAATCGTCGTTTTAAACTTATGTTGGCCATCATAATTCACTGTGATGGTTCCTGCACCAAAGTTAACGTTGCTGCCGACTTCACAGTTGCCAATGTAGGTCAAATGACCTGCTTTGGTATTTTCGCCAATAGACGAACCTTTGACTTCGACAAAGTTTCCAATATGGACATCTTTGGCGAGGCTAGATCCTGGACGAATATGAGCGTATGGTCCTACCGTCACGCCATCAGCTACCGTGCTCTCTTCAATCATGGAGTTGGTAATAACGGCACCTGCCCCAATTTCACTGTCCACAATATAGGTTCCATTGGTTAAGACTGTTTCAGCCCCAATTTTTGTGTGTCCTTTTAGGGTAACATTGGCTTCGATTTGCACTTCTGGTGCGATCTCAACATCGACATCGATATAGGCTGCATCCGAATTGACAAAGCTCACCCCATTGACCATGTGGGCTTGGTTAATGCGACGACGCATGATGCCTTCTGCTGTTGCAAGGGCAACGCGGTCGTTAACCCCGAGACTTTCATCAAAGTCTTTGAGCGTATAAGCCCCAACTTTTTCACCAGCTTCACGGAAAATACCGATGACATCCGTGATATAGTATTCACCTTGGGCATTGTTAGTGTTTATATTTTTCAAAGCTTCAAAGAGGCGTGCATTGTCAAAGACATAAGTTCCTGTATTGATTTCCTTGATTTGCTTTTCAAAATCTGTCGCATCTTTTTGCTCGACGATTCGAAGCACTTCCGAATTGTCATTGCGGACAATCCGACCATAGCCAAATGGATTGGCTGCTTCGGCTGTCAAAATGGTTGCCACATTCTTGTGGTTGATATGGAAGTCAATCAAGTGTTTGAGGCTTTCACCCGTAATCAAAGGAGTATCCCCTGCAATGACAAGAGTATGCCCTTCAAGACCTTCCAAGACTGGCTCTGCCATCATTACCGCATGACCAGTTCCCAATTGTTCGGTTTGTTTGACAAATTCTGTTTGTCCAGCTAGGACTTGCTCCACCAATTCCGCCTTGTGGCCCACAACCGTTACAGTTTTCTCAGGTGAGATGGCTCCAACACTACGGAAGACATGCTCCAACATAGAGATCCCAGCAACCTTGTGAAGAACCTTGGGCAGATCTGATTTCATACGGGTACCTTTCCCCGCTGCTAAAATAATGGCATAATTTGGCATAACATTTCTCTTTTCTGTACAATATCGCTTACATTATACCATTTTTTAGCCCTTTTGGAAAATAAGACCCAGATCAAAAAACTCTCCTAAAAGGAGAGCATATCTATAATGGATAAACCTTGCAAAATTCTTCTAAAACAACCTTGCTGTCAGGTGTAAAAGTCAGTCCGGCCTCGCTCATCCACTCGGTGAAAACCTCTTCATGAACCTGACGCCAATAAGCTAGAGATTTGTCTCCTTCACCTTCCTTATAGGCATGGTCGGCCGACACTTGATGAAAAGGCTGAACGGAAACCTTCGTGACTTCGACAATGCAGACAGCCTGATCTTGACTATCTAAAATGACATCAAAGGTCCCTTCTTGGGGAAGGGGTTCGTCCTCTATTGCGTATAGATCATATGCTGAGGCTGTTGCTGTTTTTTCGCCTGTAAACACCAGTTCCGCTAAAAGGTCTGGTTCCACTCCAAAAGCCCAGGCATCTATCCCATCTCCGATAGAGGGGTTGATTTGCTTGTAGGCATTCCACATTTCTTGAGGTGTCATTTGTTCTCCTTCTTTTACCTTCCAATTTCTATAGCTTGTCAGTTCTAATTCTGGAAATCCTCGTAACTCTGCCTTCACCTTTAATACTAAAGGCGAAGCATTATCGGCAGTAATTTCTTCCACATTCAACCAAACTGCATTTGCTGAATCATTGCTTCCATCAAGAACCTCCTGAGGAAGTGATTTTTGAGAGCGTTCGAAATCGAGTACGATATCATAAAAGGCCATGATATGGTGTACAGCGAAGTCTTTCCCCTCTTCTTGAACCAGCACATCATACATCCTAGGATTTGAATAACAGCTAAGCGTAAATCCTGTCTCTTCCAGAACTTCTCTCTCGAGGGTTTCAGTCAGTCCCTCCCCTACTTCCTGACTACCACCCGGTAAATCAAAGCGATGCTGATAGGGCCCTCTTGTTTTTTCAATACAGAGCAGTTTCCCCTCTTGAAGACAGACTCCGTAGACGCCAAAGTGATTTTTGATTTCCATATTCCACTCTTTCTAAAAGTTAAAGATTGCTAGCTCACTTTATCCCTTAAAAGGAAAGAGGCTATAGATTTCATGCTCCTTGATATACTTCTTCAGTATCTCCGTATTCTCTTCGATTTTTGCCTGGATATCTGTCTTTTCACAAGTTGACTCAGTAATAAAGAGGTAAATTTTCAGTAGATCTGTTAAGTATAGCAGACGGCGTTCCATTTCTGATTCAGTACTTGAAGCTTGCTCGATTTTTGCAAGCTTTTGCTCCAAGCTATCACCATTCAAAAATCTCTGATGAACTCTCCTTCTTATGTTTTGAGTGGATTCCTCCCCTTGTTCTAACGGAGACAAAAGGAGTTTTTTATAGGCGGATAGCTTATTTTCTGCCTCTCTTTCCAGATAGGCCAATAAAACCAGAGAGCTAGCGACAAAGGTCCAAGTGTTATAATTCCCTTCAAATGGAACTTGTATGATCTTATCTAATAATTTCTTAGCCATTTCTTCTTGACCATCCAGATAAAGTAAATAGGCCAGATGATTTAGCGATTCGAGATAGCTAGCTTGGGTTTTCTTATTCTTTTTTAAAATTTTATCTAAATAGAGATGTAGGTCTGGATGTTTTTCCAGTTGTTCAACTATTTCCGATAGCTTCATCTGAAATCCTTTCTATTCTTTTTTTAAATTTAAAGAGATTTTAGTCAACTAATCCAACTCTGCTCGGCTAAACAAGTCTTTCATAGTGTTGGTATCATCACAAACTCTTTCAATCCAAGTGCAAATCTAGCTAAGGCGTCTACCTTGGAAGAATAAGCACAAAACATACTTCCTTCTGGATCAAAGTCGATAGCTTTACTTAATTCAGGCATTTTTTCTCCAAATCCAGAGATGCCAAATCGTAGCTATTTCCTTCAAATCCCTCCTCTTCTCGAGTGTCAAACAATTCTAGTCTGTATTCTACATCAGGGTAATAAATGAGCGACCCTCGAACATTTTGAGGATTCTCATCATAAACATGCAAGTTAAAAGGGGCAATTATTCATTTATGTTTTCGCATCCCTTCTCCTTTTTAATCTCACTCTTCAACAAAGGAGTTCAAAAAAACCTCAAAAGATGGCCATTGACCATACAACTCAGCTGTTTCTTCTAAAACATAGAAGTAAACCATACCATAATCTTCTTCCCTTAGAGAAAGAGCATAGTTGCCAGAACCAGGATCATAGGCGAAATGGAGAAGGTCTGTAGCCCTAAATCCTGCAGGCACAGCCTCATCGTCATACCATGTAAGAGACTTCCTCATCTCCTCAAGTGAATCAAAGGAATTAAAAGGAAAGAGATGATGTTCATCGTGGACACCCATTACTTGGGGCTGGCCACCGTTGTGCTTGAGATAAAAATCCATCATAGATTTTGGTAATTTCTTTCCAAGAATCTCCTCAAATTGTAAAAAATCTTCGCTTGAAATAGCTGGATCTGTGTCTGTTAATACTAGCATCTCGTCTCCTTTTGAGTCTCTCTTCCCAAAGGCTTTTTTTATTTGACCTCCATATTACAGGTCCCTTTTAGGCTATCATACCATAAAATTCCTTTTCCATAAAGCTAAAATAGAAAATGAGCCCAGTGGTTTTACTAGACTCATTTTATCCTTATTATTTTACTTTATTATTTTGCTTTTTCAACCCATATTGACCGCTCAATCAACCGTCTTAGACAGAAGTCTTGCCCTTCTTCTTGAACCAGCACGTCATAACCCCTAGGATTTGAGTAACGGCTAAGGGTATAGCCCGTCTCTTCCAGAACTTCTCGCTTTAGGGTTTCTGTCAGTCCCTCCCCTAGTTCCTGGCTACCACCCGGTAGATCAAAACGATGCTGATAAGGGCCTCTTGTTTTTTCAATGCAGAGCAGTTTCCCGTCTTTAAAACAGACTCCGTAGACGCCAAAGTGATTTTTGATTTCCATCAAATCCTCCTACTTTCATTCAAAGCTCAGTCGATAGTGAAACCAGTATAGCTATTCTTTTTGCAACACCATCTCTTATTGACCCTAATCATTTCTTCTCTATTGATTTAATACCTTTTCAATATCAATTTTAGTAATTTTTCTAGATACCAATAATCCTGCAAAAACTGAAGTGAGTATCCCTATTAATACCGGGAACAACAATCTGGTAAGTTCAATATCTAGTGGTAACCCACTCAAAAAGATGATTAAATAAGAAATAGCAATTCCTATCACCAATCCCGCGCTTGTACCTCGTACTCCCATCATAAAGCTTTCAAATAAATATATTCTTTTTATCTGTCGATCAGATGCACCGATGATTTTAAAAGTTGCGATCTGTTTATGATTCTCCTGAATGGTAATGGCTAGAATATTGATGATATTAATAATCGCTACAATAGAGATAAGAACTATGATTAAGAGGATAAAAAGGTCGATGTAGGAAAACCATCTGGATAGCATATTGATAACATCCTGTTGTGTTGCTACAACAACATCTAATCCTGTTCCTGATAAAGATTGTTTTAAATTTTCATTTTTTAAAACAGTCTTTTCTATCTTGTTTGCTACTTCATTTAAATCGGTTCCATTTTTTACAGTAGCATTCAGATAGTAATACTTATTTGATGAAACGCTACTACTTTTTACATTGATTGCCATCATTTGATTTATTTCTGTTGGCAAGGTAGAAAATAACTGCGCTTCTTGCTTGTCTATAATGCCAGAAATTACAAACTTTTCATAATGATTATCAATCTTAATAGTCACCGTATCTCCGACATTCATTGATGTAGCCTTGTGTACGGAATCTCCGATTAATATTTCATTGTCCTTCTCTGGAAATTTCCCTTCAGCAATTCTAATATTCAGGTTTTTTAAATACTTTTCTTCTAGACAATGGATAGTATTGGAAACCGATGTCTTACCATTTTGGAATTTGATATCATCCGTAAATAATAGTTTTACACCAGTAATATTTTTTACTTCATCTATTTTTTTAACTCGATCAATATCATCACTAGAAAATAAAGGTAAAGCTTTATAATTCAGAGAATTTTCTTTATTACCAAAGGCAACAGTAACAACATTTTTATTTGCTACAGTCATTTCATTAATCATTTTAATATAGAAAGAATTAGAAATGAGCATCACTAAAACAATTAGCAAAACAGAGATCGCTATTGACAGTCGAACTAATCTATATCTTCGTTTGTTAACTTCTAAATCTCTTTTAGCAATGAATAATATGGAATGATTCATTTTATCATCTCCTTACGTACTCAATTTTGCCATCAACAACTGTGCAAATAGACTGCATACTATTCGCCACTTTATCACTATGAGTTACTGTTATAATCGTGATACCTAACTCCTCATTGATCCGCTTCAACAATTCTATTATATTTTGTTCGTTAGCAGCATCTAAATTACCAGTAGGTTCATCCGCTATCAATATTTCTGGATTGTTAATAAGAGCTCTTGCCAAAGCAACTCTTTGTTTTTCTCCTCCACTAATCTTATCAATACTCTTACTTAACATTTCCTTTGAAAGACCTAGAGTGTTACAAATTTCGTTAATGTTATTCTCTCCATTTTCAAAAAAATATCTTGGAAGTAGAATATTCTCTTTCACCGTGAAACCTGAAATCAAATTAAAGTTTTGGAACACACAGCCAATATTCCTACGCCTTACCTTACTCAAATTTTTCATATCTAAAATGGAACTACCACAGACTAAGATATCCCCCTCATTTAAACTGGTAATCCCTAATATTAATTTAACAAGAGTAGTTTTTCCTAATCCAGAACGGCCAACTATTGCAGTCGTGCTACCTTTTTTAAATTCAAAATTACAATTTTTGAAAATGTATCTGACATTCGATCCATCACTAAAACATTTAGTAACATTCACTAATTTAATCATGATTTCACCTTCATTCCACAATAACTTAGCAAATCAATTGTACTATTCGTTTCTTCTAAAACAATCTCTTAAGGTTTCAGGTAGAGCCCATTCAAAAAGTTCTTCTGAACTTACCCTCAGTTATCTTCATAATTGTTATTATCCCTGTATTTTTTTGGTGAAATAGGCTAGATCTCCATCGTGACCAATCATAAAGAAATCTGATTCATCTTGACCACTCTGGTAGGTTTAATTTCATTCAGTAAGATCTTCTTTAGCATAGAGGTAAATACCTGTCTCACCACTATCGTAACTCAATTGTCCACCTAGATTTGATACTCTTTCAGTAAGGAAAAAACAATTACATTTCTTAGCAAGATTTTAGCTCCTGCTTTTTCATTTCCCTACTTCAAACTCCATCCACCATCAATGGTCAGGATTTGCCCTTGCATGGCAGACGCCTTCCCGTTAGCCAAAAAGAGACTGACTTCTGCCACTTCCTCTGGCTCAATCCAGCGCTTGATGGGTGTCTCACTGGCTACCCAGTCAGCCAATCCACCTGGTTCAAAGTCCGCTGCGGTCATGCCTGTTTTGACGGCTCCTGGCGCGATGCCAAAGACCTGAATACCAGCTTCTGCATAATCCAGGGCCAACTGCTTGGTAAAGCCTGCTAGAGCATGCTTGGAAGAAGTATAAGCGTGGCCGCCTCCTCCTGCCAGGCTAGAAGCAATGGAGCACATATTGATGATGATACCTTGCTTCTTCTCCAACATTTGAGTCAGATAATACCGTGTCAACTCTACCGGGGTCACATAATTGATCTCAAAGATCTCCTGATTCTCCTGAGCGCTTTGCTCCAGAAGCGGTTTGTAATCATCCAAAACACCAGCTGTATTGCACAAGACATCGACCTCAGGACACCAGTCGAAAATTGGCGTCAAATCTAGGGTTAAGTCCCGTTGCAAGAAATGAAAATCACCTGCTAACTGGGGATCCGCTCCCTGGTCCACCCCATAGACCTGGTAGCCCTTCTCTAGAAAGAGGCGAGCTTGAGCCAGACCAATCCCGGAACTCACGCCTGTAATCAAGACTCTTTTAGTCATGGACTTCCACCCAATCTGTCGCTAAAACATCACAAGGGGTTGGACTCCACATGGAGAAACCTTCACCCTCACCAGAAACGTTGATGAGGAAATAAGGTGTCACTTCCAGAGCCACCCCATTTTGCTCAATGGTATCAAAGAGTTGGACGTAGTTTTCTGCCCCACCCCAACCTGTTCGCACATATTTTTTCTTAGCTTTTAAGCCTGGTAAAATCTCTTCAAATGTCATCTTTTTCTCCTTTGTTATCTAATTAACTTTCTCCCTTCATTATACCAAAAAAAGAGCTTTCTCTATGTAAAAAGCCAGAGTTCTACTACTCTAGCTTTCATCTTTTATTGATTTTCTTCTGAATGGCGATAGCCATAACCGAAATAAATTCCGACCCCGATCAAGAGAGCAACTCCGAAGGCCAGCCAGGTCGAAAAGGAATACTGGGTCATAAAGGACAGGCAGACCACAATCGATAGGATTGGCAAGACTGGAACCAAGGGTGTTTTAAATTCACCAGGTCCAGGAGCCCCGTGTTCCTTGCGCAATTTCAAGAGGGCAAAGGCCAACATAACTAGGTAAGCCAAGGTACAAATATTTAAGAAGGAAGCGATACTTGCAAGTGGAAAGACTCCACCAGCAATGGCAGCCATCGATCCAGCTACTAGTGTTGCATTTTTGGGAATTCTAGTTTTTGGATCGAGTTGTTTCATAGCTTTTGGCAGGAGACCATCCCGCGCCAAACTGTAAATCATCCGTGAGAGGGCAAAGGTCATGGAAATGCAGACGGTAATTAGGGTCAAAATCGCTACCAGCGATACATAATTTCCAGCCCAGCCGGCTCCGACCTGACGAAGAGCAAAGGCAACCGCATCTTCTACATTTAAGTTCTTAAAAGGAACCATACCTGTCAAAACCAGGGTGACCAAAATATAAAGAACCGTTGTGATCAAAAGACTAAGGACAATGCCTCGAGGGACGTTCTTTTGTGGTTCCTTGATTTCATCGACCGCCATGGAAATGGACTCAAAACCAAGAAAGGCAAAGAACATGAGCGAAGCTCCAGCTATAATCCCTGTCTGACCACCATAGATTTCGCCAAATCCATACGGAGCAAAGTTTGCCCAGTTGCCAGGATTTAGGTGAAAAATCCCGACAAGAATAAACAAGGCAAGAGCGGAAAACTTGAGTAAGACCAACAAGGAATTAAAGCGTAAGACCGCTTTTGCATTCATAAGGACTAAGGCTGTGACGAGGACCATGACCAAAATAGGCAAGAGATCCACATAAGTTCCCTTAGCTGGATCAAAAGTCCCGTTTAAAGCTGTCGGCAGGCTCCAGCCAAGATTGGCCAACAAGCCCTTGAAATACGCGGCCCAACCTGAAGCCACCCCTGATACGGCGGTCATGAATTCCATCACGGTCAACCAACCAGCAATCCAGGCTGGAAACTCTCCAAAGATGGCATAGAGGTAACTATAGGCTCCACCGGTTGAAGGGATGCGAGACGCAAACTCAGCAAAGAAGAGGGCAGATAAGCCAACGCAAAAAGCAGCAATCACAATCGAAATAATCAAGGCTGGACCAGCTAAATTCGCTGCTGCTGTTCCCGTAATTGTGAAGATTCCTGTCCCCACCATGGCACCGATTCCTAAAATAATCAAATCCCACAATCGTAAATGGCGATTTAGACCCGGGTGTACTTGTCCAAGTCCCTTTTTTCGAAATAGATTCATGTATATTCTCCCATCTAATGAGTTTATTCTATCATACTTGGACAAGAAAGAGAGTGGGACAGAAATCGGTCATTCGTTAGAATTCGATTTCGTCGTCCCACCTCCGCACAGTTGAGTAGGGCATCTTTGGAACTTGAAAAGCGAACAACTACTTAGGAAACTTGCTTAGCAAGTCCTATCTACCACCTCAAAGCAGTGCTTTGAGCACTCAACCACTGCGTCTTGCTCGACAATCCAAAAACAATTGAGAGGCTAGGACTTTTGTCCCAGCCCCCCATTTCTTTCTATTTATCACTTTCCGTCCTATTCTTTTTCAAAGCACGAATCGTAAACCAATAATAAATAACTAGCCCAAAAACGATGATCACTGTGGGCAGAAGAACCGTCATACCAAGATTCTGAACTCCTTGCGCCAAGGTCCAGCGATGTAAGAATCCAACCACTAAAAAGGCGACGATAGGAAAGATGAAAGCTCGTCCAAACTCTTCTTTCCATTGCCAAAGAATGAGAGCCCCGCTAGCCCCTGTCATGAGAAGAGTATCCCAAGGACTAGGGACTACAAACCAAGCAAGAGCTGGCAAGAAGCGAACTCCCACAATTTCACTGACAAAATAGAATCCTAGAACTAGAACAAAGACTACATAAATTTCTTTTTTCGCTTTTTCCTCCGCAAAAATGAGACGACGAAGGAGATAGAAGATGATCCCAACAGTTAGGAGTCCCAAAATGATGTCGGTTAAATAGACTAGCGGCTTGAGCACAAGGACCGCTTGAGAAGCAAAATCACTTAAGAGGCGATAAAAAATCACAATACCTGAAAAGATAGCCCCATATTTCAAAACAGACCGTGTCGATTCTTTGGGCATATTTTCGATGATTTGGTCTGCCATTCCCTTTGGATCAAGGCCAAAATAATCCTTTGCCGTGAGGCCATCCGCTCCTGCTTGCGAAAAGTCAAGTGCTAGATTATAGACCTGCTCTCTTAAAGCTTTTTCCTCATATAAGAAGCCGGCAAAATTGAAATAATCCCAGAGATCTTGGAAATAGGCTTGGTCCTCCTGACTAAAGGTTTGCATCAAGGCCTGTGTTTCTTCAAAATACATTGCTGATTTCATGCTTCTTCCTTCTTTCTTTGGAGACAAAATACAACAAGGGTCAGGACTAGTCCCATGAGAGGAAGTAGCCAGCCTATTAAATGAGCAGTTTCCTGATTCACGAGACGCATCCAGCATCCAGTAACTAGGAAAGTCAGGCCCAGGACTAGTAGACTCGTCATCAAACGCTCCCTGCTTCTATAGGCCATAACTGCAAACCCAAGTAAGACTAGGACAGCGAGAACAATCGCCCAACCATCTGATAAGAGGAGACTCCCAATATGGCCAAAATAGATCGAACATAGTCGTACGATGTTCAGAAATACCATCAGGCTGATCACACTGATAAAAATAGCCCAAGACCACTTCATTTCTCCATAGCTCTGTTTGGACCAAAGCCACGTGATGAACTGGCTGAACACCAAGAAATTGAGTAGAATGACAACATAGGTCAAGGGCTCGATTCTCAGTGGCATCATCCAGGTGAAATCCATTAAATAGCGCATGCCAACCAAGATCACTCCAAGTAGGAAGACGAGTCCCACATAAGATCCTAAAGAGCGTTTAGGCAAGTCTGAAAGAACTTGATCCACCATCGCCCGTGGATCCTTTCCAAAATAATCCACCGCCCGAACGCCTTCTTTTTCAGCAACTTTCAGGTCGCAAACCATATTGTAGAGTTGTTCACCGAGTGCTTCATCATCATAAAAATAGGATTTGGCCCCAATATAGGCCACCATTTTTTTCACATAGACTTGACCCTCTTTGTTTAGATGAATCAATTCATCTGACATTTTTCCGGTATAACTTTCTACCATTCTTCTCCCTCCTTCTTGATACGTTCTACTTTTGTGACTAGCTCCTGCCACTGGTCCCAAAATTCCTCTAAGCGCTCTCTTCCAGCATCACTGAGTGAAAAATACTTGCGATCGGGACCATCTGGAGACGGCCTCATTTCCCCATGAATAACCCCTTGTTTTTCTAATTTTTGAAGCAGGGGATAAATGGTCCCAGCGACAATCTTATCAAATCCCATCTCTTTGAGACTTTGGATCAATTCATAGCCATAGATAGCCTTTTTAGAAATAATCTCCAGCACACAGCCCTCCAAGACTCCCTTTAGTAATTGGGACTCTTTCATCCTTCTCACCTCTTTCATCACATATTTTACTAGTTTGTTTTACATACTAGCTTGCTCACTATCAGTATACTCTTTCTTGACTAGTATGTAAAGCATAATAGTAATTTTTTTAAAAAATTTTTATTCCTTAAAAATCCCTTAAAATCAAGGGTTTTACTGTATACCTGTGTGTAAATATGCAAAAAAAGTTCAAAAAACACTTTATTTTGTAGATTGATTGGAGTATAATGATTTAAATTATTCAAAAGGAGACACGAATATGAAAAAATCGAAGCTTGCTCTTTTAGCAGGTGTCGCCGCGGCTTCAACGCTTTTCCTTGCTGCATGTGGCTCATCTTCTAATGCATCAAAAGGGACAACCTACAACTACGTGTATAGTTCTGACCCTGATACCTTGAACTATTTGACTTCAAACCGTGCAACTACAAGCGACATTACTACCAACTTGGTCGATGGTTTGTTTGAAAACGACCAATACGGTAACCTAGTGCCTGCTCTTGCTGAAGACTGGTCTGTTTCAAAAGACGGTCTGACTTATACTTACAAGCTTCGAAAAGATGCGAAGTGGTATGATTCAGAAGGAAATGAATACGCTGACGTTACTGCAAAAGATTTCGTGACATCTCTAAAATACGTAGCAGATAAAAAATCAGATGCTCTTTACTTGGTTCAAAACTCAGTCAAAGGCTTGGATGACTATGTAAACGGGAAAACCAAAGACTTCTCAACCGTTGGGGTAAAAGCTGTTGATGATCACACTCTTCAATACACTTTGAACCAACCAGAATCTTTCTGGAATTCTAAATTAACGACTGCTACTATGATGCCAGTTAATGCAAAATTCTTGGAATCAGCTGGGAAAGACTTTGGTAGCGTGAAACCAAATGGTATCCTCTACAATGGTCCATACATTTTGAAATCATTCACTTCAAAATCACAAATCGAATTGGATAAAAACCCTGATTACTACGACAAGAAAAATGTTCACATCGATACGGTTAAATTGACTTACTTCGATGGATCAGACCAAGACTATCTTGCTCGTAACTTCTCAGACGGTAACTTAACTTCTGCTCGTCTCTTCCCAACAAGCTCAACTTACAGCACAATTCAGAAGAAATTCAAGGATAACATCGTTTATTCTCAACAAGATTCTACTGTCTACTACGCTTACTTCAACGTCAACCGTCAAAACTACGGTCATACGAAGAAGACTTCTGACGAACAAAAGAACAGCACCAAGACAGCTCTTCAAAACAAAAACTTCCGTCAAGCCTTGAACTTCGCTTTGGATAGAACTTCATACAGTGCACAAGCTAATGGTAAAGAGGGAGCATCAAGAACTCTTCGTACACTTCTAGTTCCACCTACATTTGTGCAAGCAGACGGGAAAGACTTCGGTACGCTCGTTGAAGAAAAACTTGCCGCAACAGGAGATGAGTGGAAAGGTGTGAGCTTTGCTGATGCTCAAGACAGCTTGCATAATGCGGACAAAGCCAAAGCAGAACTTGCAAAAGCTAAATCTGAATTGCAATCACAAGGTGTTCAATTCCCAATCCATATCGACTATGTTGTAGACCAATCTTCTAGCACTCTTGTCCAACAAGCAGACTCTATGAAGAGCTCTATTGAAACAGCTCTTGGTAAAGACAATGTCGTGATCGATGTTCAAAAATTGTCTACAGATGATGCAGACAACGCGACTTACTTCGCCCAATCACCAGATCAAAAAGACTTTGACATGGATATCACTGGTTGGGGGCCTGACTTCCAAGACCCATCTACTTACTTGAATATCTTGAACCCAACAGATGGTTCAACCTTGACTGGTATGGGACTTGATCCTAAGAAAGACCAAGCGCTCATCGAGAAAATTGGTTTGAATCAATACAAAGAATTGCTAGATGCTGCCAATGCTGAAAAATTGGATACCAATGCGCGTTATGAAAAATATGCTGATGCCCAAGCTTGGTTGACAGAAAACGCAATTGTTCTTCCAATCTACTCTAAGGGTGGCGTTCCATCTATCACGAAGGTAACACCATTCTCTGCACCAAATTCTGCTATTGGTATTAAAGGTGAATCAACCTTCTTCAAATACCAAAAACTTCAAGATAAGACAGTCACAACTGCTGACTACGAAAAAGCTTATAAGAATTGGTTGAAAGAAAAAGAAGAATCAAACAAAAAAGCGCAAGAAGAACTTGCAAAACACGTGAAATAATCACGAAAGAAAACACCGGGGATTACATCCTCGGTGTTTTTGATTAAGGATAAAACTATCTTTGAAACTTTCCTTAGGTGAGTACGGACGTTAGGTGAAATTATCCAGTGGATGATTTCAGCAATCCAGGAAGTTCCATAACTTAGTTTTGGACCTAAGGTTCCAAAACTCCCGAGTGCTAGAAATACTAGTATTTCTAGCACTTTTCTAACGGCGGAAAGTTTCGGTATTTGTTTAAATAAGCTTAATAAATTAGATTATTATAATTCTTTCCGCAACACTTGGCTTGTCCTATGTAAAAAACAGTTTGTCTATTTATTGGATTTTTCATTTCTCAATCTTTTATAGACTCAGCGCTACCTCACGACAATCTTCCGATAACTTCTAGAAGTCAGAAGAAAGACGAGAATATAGGAGATGAAAAAGACAGCGCAGATAGAAAGAGTCGTTTGAAGGACCAAGCCCGCATTGGTTGCTCCTAAGAGGGCAACGATCTTTGCAATCATCTTGTAGGCCACTCCTAGGTAGAGGAAGGAGAAGAATAAAGGAAGGAAAAAGACAGTGAGAATCTGTTTGCGAATGGTGGTGGCCGTTTGCTTTTGGTCCAACCCTACTTGTTGCAAGATCACAAAATTATCCCGGTCCTCATAGCCCTCTGAAATCTGCTTGTAGTAAATGACGAGTACCGTAGACAATAGAAAGATCACCGATAGGAAAATCCCAATAAAGAGGATTGTCCCTGCTGATTCACGCCACTCCTTCTCCATGCTGTATCGATCAACCCCACCAAACAAAGTCGCACCATATTGACTCATTTTGTCTGTCGAATTAAGCTCTTTGGCCATTCCAGCTATAAAATCTTGGTTTTCTTTATTTTTAGCACTAATAGAGAATTCCAAATTTTTATCAATTTTTAGTCCCAGTTGGTTCAAGTCAGGGAGGACAAGATACAAGCCCATTTGGTGTTGAAACAGGTCGGCTTGAGGGAGTTTTCCTTGGATAAAATTGGAGTCTAGTTTTTCTTTAATCGTAAAGGTCTTCCCATTGATTTCTAATTGCGCGTCTAATCTTCCAGGATATTGATACCCATAGGCTAGGATTTCATTTTCCCCAAGCTCAACTTTTTGACCGGTCAGTTGCTCATAAGTCGCCTGATCAAAAAAGTAGACTACTCCTTCTGTCTTCAATTCCTGACCAGTTTCTTGATCGGACTGGTCATACACCTCTAAGATCCTTCCATCAATCTTTCGAATTTCAGCCGACCAGTATGTTGTCTGTGCCACCTGATAATCTGACAGATGTGTCGCATCGGCTGTTTTCTGAATAATAGCTTGAACCTCCTCAATAACCGGTTCTGTTTCAGCATCTGAAGGCATATGTCCCACACTAAAATTGTAGTCCGAAGGGTACATAGTATCTAGGTAATTCTGCCCTCCAATAAAGAGATTGAGCGACCCGGTTAAGGTGACCAAGACCATGGTGGAAAGAATACTAATGGTCGCAAGACCCGCTGCATTTTTTCGCATCCGAGCTATTAAGTTGGAAACAGAGATAAAATTCTCCGGCTTGTAATAGTAGGGTTTCCGACCTTTAAGAATTCTTAAGAAGGTAATCGATCCTGCGTTGAATAAGAGATAAGTCGCCAGAATGACCAAGATGACAGCAATAAAGAATCTTTGGACGGCCGCAACTGGACGCTCAACAGTGAGCGCCAAATAGAAAGCAATTCCTAAGAGACCTAGACCTAACAGAGTTTGGACCAGCAAGAATCTTCCCTTCTTCTCTCCTGCTTTCTTTTGTTGCATGAGGTGGAGGGAACTGTAGCGCAAAAGGCGTAAAGAATTCAACAAGAGAATGAGGCCAAAAGCTAAGGCTAACCCAAGTAAAGTGTTAAGAACAGCCCCTATCTGGAAGGTTGATTGAATGACGACTGGTAGACCCATACATTTTAGGAGTAAGGCAAAAATCAAGGGATCAAATAAGAGTCCCAAACCCAGTCCCGCGCCAACTGTGAGGATATAGAAGATAAGCAATTCCCATAAGGTCATGACGAGGAGGTGCTTCTTCTCCATCCCCAGAACACTGTAGAGTCCCAGTTCTTTGGAACGATTTTTCATGACATAGCCATTGGCATAAGCCACTAAAATGATGACGACCAGCTGGACGACGAAACAACCAAAACCAAGGACATATCTCGCCGTTCGTCCTCCGTAAGAAGCCTCTAAGTGAGGGGTCGTTGCCAGGGCGATAAAGCTATAGAGGATCATGGTCGTTAAAATAACGGCTATAGCGAAAGGGTAATAGAGCTTACGATTTTGTTTGAGGTTGGAAAGAGCTAATTTACTCGTTAATTTAAACATCATGATCCTCCTTTCCCGCCATGACCGTCAAGGTATCTGAAATTTCTTGGAACATCTGACGCTCTGTCTTTTCTCCGCGGAAGATCTGGTTATAGAGAATCCCATCCTTGATAAAGAGCACGCGCTTGGCCCGAGCTGCCGCTGCGGTTGAGTGGGTTACCATGAGAATGGTTTGGCCCATGTTATTGATATCTTCAAAGACGTCCAGCAAAGCAGCTGAAGACTTAGAATCCAGCGCCCCTGTTGGCTCATCAGCCAGGAGGATTTCTGGTGAGGTGATGATGGCCCGCGCTACGGCCACCCGTTGCTTTTGACCACCAGAGATTTCGTAAGGGTATTTTTCTAAGAGCTGGTGAATGCCCAACTCCCGGCTGACAGTGTCGACCTTGCTCATCATTTCCTTGACTGGTCTGCGAGAGAGGACCAGTGGCAAGAGGATATTGTCCTTAACCGATAAGGTATCGAGCAGGTTGAAGTCTTGAAAGACAAAGCCTAGTTTTTCCCGACGGAAACTGGAGGCATCCTTGTTTTTGATGGTAGAGGTATCGGTGCCATTGAGGTAGACCCGCCCTTCGGTCGGCTGGTCCAGCATGGCCAGGATATTGAGGAGGGTCGATTTCCCAGATCCTGATTCCCCCATGATGGCGACGTATTCACCCTTCTCAACGGTAAAATGGATATCCTTTAAGGCTTCAACCTGAGTTCCTTGAAAGCGGGTTTTGTAGATTTTTTTGATATGTTGAACGTCTAGTAGGGTCATGGTCCGTTCCTTTCTAGCTCGATAAAAGCTTCAATCGTTTTTTACAAATCTATTGTACTAAAACTGAAACGCTTTCACCATAACATAACCTTACATTTTCCCCTTTATTTCTTACATTTTTGTAAGAAAGCAAAAATAGGCTAGGACTTGAGGTCCTAACCTATTTTCATTAATGAATTATTCAGCTGATTTAGATGAAGAGATATAAGGTGAAATCATCTTATATGCACTTTCAAGAGCTTGTTTCATAGTGTCACGTCCAGATTTCAATTGTTGTACAAAAACAGTACGCCCTTGTTCAGGAACAACCGTATCATCTGAACCACCAGTTGAAAGTGCTGTATCAAATTGAGTTTTTGATTCGTCCAATGTCTTGAGAGCTGGCTCTACTTGTTGAGTATATTTAGATCTCAGTGATTCGGGAATTTGATCGCCAATATCTTGAGCATATTTTTTATAGTTATCCACTAATTTACTATAAAGAGTTTTCATATCACCAATTGTTTTGGCATTATCGATTTCATCATCAGTCAACAAGACAATTTCTGGAATTTTAACAGAAGAGGTTGCTGATTTAGATGATTTTGATGAACTGCTTGATTTGCTTTCTGAAGTAGATGATTTTTCTACTTTGCTAGAAGAAGCTTTTGCATCTTTGCTTGATGATTCTGAAGCAGTTTTACCAGAACAAGCTGCTAACGTTGCAACTGACAAGAGAGCCACACCGGCTGTAAGAAGTTTTTTCATATTTTTTCTCCTATAAATAAAGAATGAATATATTTTAAATGATTTTCCTTTAATTGTCAAACATTTTCTGTTTTTAAACACTTGTATACCGCTAATTATCACTAGTTTTTAACATATTTTATATCCTAAAAATTATTTCTTTTATTGTATTTTTATTCATTATTTGAATAAACAAAACCAGAAAAACAGTCTTTTTCTGGTTTATTCTTCTTTTTATTGATGAAGTAACTGTGTAAATTCTTCTTGTAGTTCCTTGTTGTCCGTTGGTTTTAGATACATCTTTCCACCATTGGTCGTTGGAGAATGAAAGACAATGCCTTCTCCTGTATCTGTAATGGCAAAGAAATAACTATGCACATCTGGATACTTGTCCCAATTGCTATAGCGTTCCACGATGCGGTATTTTGCATTTCCTTGACCAGTATCCGTATAAATGGCATCCATCTTGCTATTGTCCCCTAGAGTATAGAGGTTGTCTGGTCCTACATCACCGCCAGCGATGCCTTTTTGATAGTTGGGTTGGCCCATCTTTTCGCCCCAGGTCTTCATAAATTCTGCCAATTTTGCTGATTTCTCAGCATTCCAAGGCGTTTTTTCCTGGCTTTGGCTATTTCCCGCTGATGGTGTGCTGTCAAAAGTTTGCCAATCGAAACTCTTGAGATCCAATTTTTCCTCATCCGATTTTCCAAAGAGGCTATTCAGATCTGACCCAGGTACTTGGACTTCTTCTTCCTGGACTTTGGTCGCAGCTTGAGGCGTCTTTTCTATCCGTGAGAGCACAGCTACCCCACGGCCAGTTCCTGACATCCAGCTGACTTCTAAGACTTCTCCTCCCTTATAGAGGGTCGTCGCATTGCGCGCTCCACCGTGTCCAGCGACGAAACCTTCGGCTAGCAGAGTCGGTTTTTGGTCCTTGAGGTAATAGACTCCTGTCACAAAGTAGCTTCCATCGGTCTGCTGATTGGCGATGATCATCTCATCTACCCCATCGTTATTTAAGTCCTTAAAGGCATAGCGAACGGCATCTGGCTGATTGATCACGGTCTCGATCACCCAACTATTGATCATCCGATCTTCTTTGGCTAATGCATCATTCAATTTGGAAATAGCATCTAAATCTTTTGAAGTGGCAAAAATCTTTTGGTAGTCTGAAAAAACAGACTGGTATAATTGTTTGTTATCTGCTTTTTTCGCTTGTTTTTTTGCTGAAGTCTGGCTCGTTGCAGCCTCTTTTTTGGGACTAGACTGGCGTTGGTATCTCTGGTAACAACCTGTTAACAAGACCATACTTGAAGCCACTAAGCCTAAGGGCATCCATTGTTTTCTTTTCATCTTTTCTCCTTTTGTCTCCCATGTTTTCATACTGATCTTTATTATACTAAAAAAAGGGTGAGGAAGGAATCCCTTCTTCACACTTAGTTTTCTTTATTCGGTTTCTTTCTACGATCTGTTTGACTTTCGATATGCTGTTTGACTAGTGCAACGACCTCATCATTGGTTGGAAGGTCCGAGTGCTGAGCATCTTCGCCCGTTACGGTGATCTCTGTATAACTAGCAGCTTGGTTTTGGTAGATATATTTCCCAGCGGAAACACTGGCGTCCGGGACCAACTCATCTGAATCATAGGTGATGGTCCCTGCTACTGAATACATATGAAGGGTTGTGGGGATAGCTTCTTTTCCCTTGATAAAATCGGCCAACATCTCAGATTTATTTTTGATATTGGTTTCCGTGAAATTATAGGGAGTTCCAATGGTCATGAGGGTTTTGAGATCCACATCATAATCCTCTAGATAATTTTCAATAAAGGCTGTATAGATCAAGCCCCCATTGGAGTGACCCAAGCCCTTGAAATTATTAAAATTGTATTTTTCTTGGAGGGCTTCAAAAGCCTGATTGAATAATTTAGCCTGTTTTTTAATATTGCTATAGCCATCTTTGTTGTTTTCAAAACCAACCACAATCACTGGTTCATTGTCCTTGGCATCCATACTTCCACTATAGGTGATATGCCCATCATTCCAAACCTTAACCTTAAGTAGACTGTGTTTGGTTCCTTGGCGGCCCTGGTTGAGCTTGGTCACCAAGCCATCGAAGCGGTTCTCCGTCGCAGAGCTTCCCGGGATCATGATGATGGGAGACAGTTTGGAATTATAAAATTTCTCGATTTTTGAAACATTGGTCCGAGTCCAGCTATAAGAAGGAATGGCTAAAGCGATTAAGAAAAGACTGACCAAAGTGAGGACGATCGTTGTTTTTTTAGATGGCTTCATCGCTTTCTCCTTTCACTTTTAAGTCTTTTCGGATACGATTTCCCATACGGACAAATGGTAGATAAAGGAGCACATCGACGGCAAAACAAAGTATACTGACAGCTAAGGCTCTAAGACTCCCTCCCGTTCCAATAAAAGAATAAAGAAGGCTAGGAGTCCCATCTGGCACCGGATAGACGGCTGCTGGCATCAGTTTGAGGCACAAAGCTACAGCTGCTATCGCCATATTCACCAAAGGGATCAACAAGAAAGGAATCACATATAGGAGGTTGAGAAGGACCGGTATCCCTACCATGAAAGACGCTCCGTTGTTAAAGAGACTTGGAAACAGACTGAGGAGGCTGACTTTCTTGTCCTTTTGACTTCGTGAAACCAATAAGATTGCAACCAAAAGCGCTAGGACAGCTCCAACACCTGCTACCAGACCAAAACTACGGTACAAATTGGTCAAGGTATAGAGATGAGGAATGCCTGTCGTTGTATGATGCGTCACAGCGTAGGTGAGATTTTCCAAAGCAAAATTGTCATCCGCAATTGAGTTCAAGGCAAAGGCTTGACTATTACCAAACCAAGCAGATAGCCCACTAAATAGTCCCATGACAAAGGTGGACAGGAGATGATGACTGCTTACCGTTAGAGAAGCCAAGAACTGTCGGATAGTCTGAAAAATATTAAATTGATTTCCAAGAACCACAAGAAGATTGAGGCTGACCCCTAGAACTAAGGATAAGAAAATGGGACGCACCGTCTTGGGTTGATAGATGAAATCCTTGTCTACAATCTGGTCGTCACTGGCCTTGGATAGACGAAAGATCTGCCCAATTAGATAGCCTAAAAAAATCGCTAAGACGATATTGGTCGTCGCAGGTAAGTTGATACGCGTCAGTTGCCCATCATTGAGTGGTCTCACCAACAATTCCTGGGACCCTACAATCAAGCTGACCAAAAGAGCGGTGACACCTGCTGTCCCTGTACTTCTACCGTAGTGCCCAGCTGTGTATTTTCCAGCGAAGTAGGTCGCTAACGGTCCAGCTAGACCTCCTAGAAAGTTGGAAATATTACCGAGGACCTGGCTGATGGCCTGATCCCATGGCAACCAGCTATCCATCGAAAAGAGCTGATGGATATAGCCACGATCGGAGAAGACCGATAAGGCGATCACCCGAATGATTCCTGAAAATAGAAAAAAAGGAAATAAGGAAACCAGTGTTTTCTGGGAAATTTGAATCAAACTTTTTTCTCGTAACCAGAAAAACTTCTGGACTAAATACTTGGTCATGGGGCCTCCTGTTCGAGTTGATTGACTTATTCACGTTTACTGCTTTCTTCTTATTATATCATACTCGCGACCGTATCCTTTCGTTTGGAGAGATGTCATCAGTTGAGAATGCTGTTACTATTTTCAAAACTTTTCAAAAACTCTTTGACAGGGGTCTTCATTTCCTCTATACTATTTGTTAGCTAACAAAACGATGGATCAGGTTACCGTTGGTCTTGCTATGCTCATAGCGATTGGAGCTGACGGAAAATCAGATCGTAACCATGATTTTTATACCATAGTCCATATCTTTAGGAAGATTTAGGAGGAATCAGACACCGATGTCACAAGAAAAAATTTCAGCCAAGGTCTTATTTGCAATCTTTGCAACAGGGATCCTTTCCTTTTGCGGGGTGGCTGGAGAAACTGCCATGAATATCACCTTCCCAATATTGATGAAGGAATTTGAAATCAATACCGCAACCGTTCAGTGGGTCACCACCATCTATCTTCTAGTGGTTGCCTGTGTAGTCCCCTTATCTGCCTACCTCAAACGCTCCTTCAAAATGAAGTCCATCTTTTTAGTTGGAAATCTCCTGTCTGTTTTAGGTGTTCTCATTGACTTCCTAGCTCCAAGTTTTGGCTTTGTGGTTCTGGGGCGATTGGCTCAAGGAATGGGGGTTGGTTTTGCTCTTCCTCTGATGTTTAATATCATTTTAGAGCAGGTCCCAAAACGCAAGATCGGTCTCATGATGGGAGTGGGGACCCTGATTACAGCCATCGCTCCCGCTATTGGACCTACTGTCGGTGGTCTCTTGACGGCTAACTTCGGTTGGCGGTCCATCTTTTTAGTGCAATTCCCGATCCTTTTGGCTTCACTGGTTGCAGGGCTTCGCTCCATTGAGCAAATCAGTACAGTCAAGCGGGAAACGCTTGATATCATGAGCCTTCTCGCCATTATTGCTTCATTTTTAGGCTTGATTCTAGGCATTCACGGTCTCTCTGACCATGCTTTCTTTAGTTTTTCTGTCCTTGGCTGGCTGATGATCGGAATCTTGGGACTGGTTCTCTTAGTCTGGCGGTCCAATCAGTTGGAGACTCCCATTATCAACCTTTCCATCTTAAAGAACCATCTCCTCACTGGCCATGTTCTTGCCTTTTTCACTTTCCAACTAGGTTCTCTGGCCATGAGTTTCCTCTTGCCCAATTATATCCAGTTGGTCAACCACTCTAACACCACACTTGCAGCTTTGATGCTGCTTCCAGGAGCCATCATCGGAGCTGGCTTTGCTCCCTTCTCTGGTCTCATTCTAGATAAGTTGGGCGCCCGCAAACCGATTCTCCTTGGAGCTGCTTTAATCCTTCTGGCCCATTTCCACTTTACCCTCTTTGGCCTGAAGCTGACAAATGGCTTGATTCTTATCTTTTACATGATCTTTATGACTGGTATGGGACTGGCCTTTGGTAATATCATGACCAACGGACAAAAACAACTCTCTCTGGAAGAGCAACCCGATGCGAACGCGATTTTTAACACCCTGCAACAATTTGCAGGGGCTGTCGGAACAACCCTGGCTTCGCTGATCGTTGCCATGAGCCAAGCTAATCAAAAGATGGACTTCACCCAAGCCACTGCTAAAGGAAGTCGCAACGGTTTTATGGTCCTCTTTGCCTTAGGCATCTTCCAACTCCTTCTCTTATTTTGGGTTGTCGGAAAAGAAAATGAAACGAACTAATTTATCTCATTAAAAAACAGCAAAATTTGCTGTTTTTTTATTATCCTTTTCTGACCCGCGTGACAATGCTATCAGGATCTTCAAAGGTAAGGCCACTTCCGCTAAATAAACCTTGCTAGAATAGGCGTATTCCCTATTCTTTCTTTTTTGCTTGCAATGTCAAAGATTATAACTTAAATTTCATTAAATTGTCGAACTTTTATCATTTGAGTTAAAATCCTTGCTTTCTTTTTGTATTTTATTTATAATCATTCTAAATAAGATAAAGGAGACATTGTATGACTGAAATGAAACATGGAGTAGATGAATCATTTAACGACCGCTTGAATATCTTGAGAGCCGCTGTTCTCGGGGCCAATGATGGGATTATTTCTATTGCTGGGGTGGTGATTGGGGTAGCCAGTGCCACACCAAACATCTGGATCATTTTCCTATCTGGCTTATCGGCGATTCTGGCAGGTGCCTTTTCGATGGCGGGCGGTGAGTATGTCTCTGTTTCCACACAAAAAGACACGGAAGAAGCTGCTGTGAACCGCGAACAAGCCTTGTTGGATCGCGATCCCAAGTTAGCTAGAGAATCTCTCTACCACGCTTATCTTCAAAATGGAGAATGCGAAACTTCCGCAAAGATTTTGACAGAACGGGCCTTTCTGAAACATCCCCTCAAAGCCCTAGTCGAAGAGAAATATGGCATCGAATATGAGGAGTTTACCAATCCTTGGCATGCTGCTGCATCTAGTTTCCTTGCCTTTTCTATTGGTTCCCTTCCTCCAATGCTCTCTATCATTCTCTTTCCAACTGCCTATCGTATTCCAGTGACAGTCTTCGTTGTTGGACTATCCTTGATCTTCACTGGCTATACCAGTGCAAAACTAGGAAAAGCACCAACCAAGCCAGCCATGCTTCGCAACCTCATCATTGGACTTCTCACCATGGGTGTGACCTACTTCTTCGGGCAACTCTTTAGTATCTAAAAAGCTGAGACTTCTGTCTCAGCTTTTTCTTATGCTTCTAATAGATCTTGTGCTTGTTTTTCCAGTCCTGCGACTGCTTCATCTGTCAAGACTAATTCACCTGTTCCCCAAGCTTCTGGGTTAACAGTTGTTCCAGTGAACTCTCCAACTACTTGAGTTCGAACGAATGGCAAGAGCGCTTGGTAGGCCGCAAACATTGGCTCGTGTCCTGCATTGGCTACTGAAGAAACCGTTACGATCTTGTCTTGAAGGGCAGATGGACCACGAGTTTCTGATAGGTCAAGAGCACGGCTGAGCCAGTCGATCAAGTTTTTCACTACACCTGGAATAGCAAAGTTATAGACTGGCGAGAAGATCCAGATAGCATCCGCAGCAAGAACCGCATCACGCGCTGCTTGTACAGCTGGCAAGGTTGGTGTTTCCAAATCTTGGTTCATCATTGGGATGTCCTTGTAGTCCAAGTAAGTCACCGTTGCTTTTCCTTCAAGAAGACTTTCTGCTTTCTTAGCCATTTGGTGGTTAAAAGATCCTTGACGAAGAGATCCGACGATAAATAAAATGTTTTTCATAGTTGTTTCCTCTTTCTGTTGTAAGATTATTTATTATATTAACTATTATATATGCCCTAGATGTAATGTCAAGAATTACAACTTGGGATTTACTAAGCTTTATTAAATTCACTAAGCAAGGGCTAAGACAATTGAGAGGCTAGGACTTTTGTCCCAGCCTCCTCTCTTTTATGCATGCTCCAGCCCTTTTTTTGTGTTTTCCTTGATGGTTTCGGCTGAATGGAGTAATTTTTCTTTTTCTTCTTCTGTCAAATGCAAGTCCAATCGTTCGATAATTCCTTTTCGACCTACAATCGCTGGGTAGCCAAGATAGGTTCCATATTCTGGACGATAGTTAGAGACCGGCATTTCCTCGTGGCTATCATTGATCACAGCTTCTGCTAAGCGTTGAGCTGCTGCCGCAATCCCAAAGTTGGTATAGAATTTACCAAAGAAAACCGTGTGACCACCACGCAAGGACTCGTAGTTGATGGCATCAAGCTCTTCTTGAGAGAAGAGATCGGTAATGGCATGTCCTTTGACACGGACCTGACTCCAAGCGACAAATTGAGAATTTCCATGCTCACCAAGGTTATAGCCTGATACACTAGCAGGAGAAACCTGCAAACGATCGGCGACTGCACGCTTCATCCGAGCTGTATCCAGCAAGGTTCCTGTCCCAATCACCTGCTCTTTTGGAAGGCCGGTATATTGTTGATAGAGTTGAGTAACCGCATCGACCGGATTGGTCACTACCAATAAGACCCCACTAAAGCCAGAAGCCTTCAAATCACGCGCTACTTGCACCACTTGCTTGCTGGTAAAGGGAAGCTCCGCAAAACGGTCATCTGTGTTATTAGCCTGCAACTCGATATTTCCAAGAGTCGACACCACGACATCCGCATCTTTTAAAGCTGCGTAGTCATTGACCGTGATATGAACCGGATACCCCGTATTGGCAACTGTATCACAGAAATCCAAGGCATCTGCCTTGACCTTTTTCTCATTGGTATCAATCAAGACCAAGTGATCACAGGTGTGTTTCAAAATCATGCTGTGGGCCAAGGTGGCACCCACATGCCCCAAACCAATAATACCAATTTTTCTTGTCATCAGAATCCTCTTTTCTAGTATCGATCACACTGTTGGTGAGGATAGCTCTTTGTTGACTCTATTCTACCACAATTCTAGAAAGGCGGATTGAAAAACTAGGAAAATTTTCAAGTTTTTTCAAAAAAGAAAAGAGGCGATGCCTCCGTTAACGACTTAGGAAAGAAGAGTCTCAATTTCTTCAATGGTTAAGCCCGTCATATCCGAGATCAACTCAGGCGACATTCCTCGTGAGGCCATCTCGCATACCAACTGTTTACGACCTTGTTCCAGCCCTTGTACTAAACCTTCTTCTCGCGCTTCATCAATCGCCGTCTCCATGGTCATATCATAATTTTCTTGAATACGAATACGCTCGTCTATCATGGTCTTCTCCTCCTTGGTCCAGCTAGATCTTACGCTAACATAGATTTGATTTCTTCAATGGTTAAGCCCGTCATATCCGAAATCAACTCAGGCGACATTCCTCGCGAAACCATTTTGCGGATTAACTGCAGACGTTCTTCATTACGACCTTGTTCCAAGCCTTTCTCTAGACCTTGTTCCAATCCTTGCTCCAAACCTTCTTCACGCGCTTCATCAATCGCCGTCTCCAGGGTCATATCATAATTTTCTTGAATACGAATACGCTCGTCTATCATGGTCTTCTCCTCCTTGGTCCAGCTAGATGAATCTAGTAATGAATCTGCATGAGCCACAGCCTGACTGGGGGATTTTGTGAAGGGAAGATTCCCAAAAAACTCCAGCCACTGTCTACCTGCATCTGTCAGCTTCTCATCTTTATTATACTTGTCTAGCTCTAAAAAGGCAACCTGCAGAAGATTTTGGTGCTTGCCATTTTTATAATAGGCCTTGAGTTGCTTCCCGGACCGGCTATTGGTCAGCCAGTATTTGTTGATGGCGGCCTCTTCGTCTAGTAAGAGCGACTTCTCCAAAATCGCAATCCCATAGACGGGCTCCATCTGCTCGTACATCTTATGTGTCTGTCCTTGCTGGCGCAGTTTTTGCACATTCTCCACCAGCTGATTGGCCAAATAGTAATGGAATCGATTCAAGAAATACTGCTGCTTGCGAATCTGGATCTCGATGATCACTTCGGTTCCGTCATGGAGTTTGGCTCTCACATCCACCGCAGTGGAGAACAAGTCGTCCTCCTCATAGGCCATGCTGTGGGGCTGGCTTCCCTCCACAATCTGAGCGTCCGCTACATCCAGCTCCAAAATGTCTCGAATAAATGCTGCCGTCACCTCCGGCAAACTAAAAATTTTCTTGGCCATAATGTCCAAGGTCGGCGATACATGCGCGTGTCTCTTTTGCATCCCTACTCCTTTTCGATAAAAAATAGAGGGAAGGTCCCTCTACTTCTATAATTCGAAAAAAAATTTATCTAATGATTAACACTACCTTGGCATTCTCCAAAAATTATAGGCGCCTATCGCTAATCCTCTAAACCTACTAATTTTCGTTGACGAAAATTTGCTTGATCAGCAACATATTTCAATACTATTTTAAATTCCTTAGCAGTCGCGTTTTCATTTAGATGTCCCATACTCATATTATATTTTTCAACAATCTGACGAACTTGTTCTTTTTCAGTCATTTAATTTATCCTCCAATCCTTCAGGGGTTAGATTATTTGTTAAAAGCAAACTAATGTTATCTGTATCATAATGAACTTCCGAGATACTGTTCTGATAGTTTTTTACAATCATATGTAATGTTACTTCAGGGTATCGACTTTTTATTTTTTCTATGTTTTCTCTAGACTTAAAAAAAGCATTAATAAACGTTTCTTTAGGAACGACCCTACCTTCAACCTTTTCTCGCTGTTTAGTAAAACACCATGCGATTTCTGGATCTTGATAAACGTACACAATTGTAACGGTATAATGATTATTTAAAGCACGCTTAATATTTTTCTCTGCACTTAAAATTGCAAATGTTGCATCAAGAATAAATGAATAACCGTTATCAATGACAAATTTAAAAGTTTGTTCAACCAACCAGGATGAAGCTTTTTGGAATAAACTTGAATTCATGCCATTATAATCAGGAAATTGTGTTCTAAAATAGTCAGCATCAATCACTACATGATTTGAAAAGTTATCTACCAATCCCTGAGCTACCTCAGACTTTCCTGCACCTGGGCTTCCAGCCATAAAAATAGCATCTTGATCCTTCTCATTTGAAGGCTTGATATCCCCGATAACAGATCTAATAAAGGCATCTTTATGAGCCTTAGCATATTCAAGATAAATATCTGTTTCCATCTGCTCTCCTTTCCTCTACACTATTTTACCACACCTTACCCCTTAAACTCCTCGACAAATTTCTTGAGTTCGGCATCGGCTTCTGGTGTTGTTCCATGAAGCTGGCTGAGCATGTCTAAGAGGGAGGCTGTATGGATTTCAATAGTCGCGTTGGTTTGGTTGATCTTAGCCACGATGCCTGTCAGTGGCTCGACTTCTTCTTCCTCAAAGGTATCCACATAGCGCGGGATATTGAGGTTGTAGTCATTCTCGACGATCTCCTCGAAGCTAGCCAGATGGGCGAACTTATCCATGTCCTCTCTACTCTTATAGGCCTTGAGGATCTTCTCGATATGAGCATCCGTCATGATATTCTGGTTCTTGCCCTTGTCAAATTCCTTAGAGGCATCGATAAAGTAGACGTCCCGATTGGTCCGGTTCTTTTTGAGAATGATGACCGTCGTTGGGATGCTGGTATTAAAGAAGATATTGGCAGGTAGACCTATGACGGTATCAATGGCTCCTTCTTCCAGCAAGGCCTTGCGAATGGTCCCTTCAGCATTGCCACGGAAAAGAACCCCGTGAGGAAGGACGATGGCCATCACACCATTGTCTTGTTTCAAGTGATAGTAACCGTGCAAGAGAAAGGCGAAGTCTGCCTTGGATTGAGGCGCCAACTTGCCAAATGGGGAGAAACGAGGATCTTGGAGGAAGCCGGAGCTTGCAGACCACTTAGCTGAGTATGGTGGGTTCATGAGGACCCCATCAAAGTTGGTCGGCTCTTGGGTCGGCCAGTCTTCGTCCAGCGTATCGGCATTGTGCAAGAACTGGTTTTCCACCGGAACCCCGTGTAGGATCATATTCATCCGAGCTAGGTTATAGGTAGAGGTATTGAGCTCCTGACCAAAGTACTGGACCGTTTGAGGCTGGTGAGAATACTTCTTGGCATTGAGCAAGAGCGAGCCTGATCCCATGGTAGCATCGTAGATGGTAAAGCCCTGCTCGTCTTCACGCCCTAAAAAGGCAATCTGGGTCATGAGCTTGGCTACAGGCTGGGGCGTATAGAACTCTCCTGCTTTCTTACCAGAGTCGGTCGCAAACTGACCAATCAAGTACTCATAGGCATCCCCAAGCATATCACCCGCATGACCCGCCACGTCCAGCACTGCCAATTCTTTCATAACGGCAGCCACTAGCTGGTTTTGCTTTTGAGGAGTAGCCCCTAGCTTCTTGGAGTAGAGATCAATGTCCTCAAAGAGGTTTTCATAGAGGTCGTCACTTTGCTCGATGTCTCGGAAACCCTGAGCCAGATCTTCCAGCTGGAAGGTCCCTTCATTGACCCGGTCCACCAAGGCCGTAAAGGTCAAGTCTGGCTTGATGACATAGTTGAGCTCATCAGTGATGACAGAGATCAAGTCCTCTTGAGATGCTGGATCTTCATAGTAAGATCGGTAAAGCGCCAAGGCTTCATCTAGACTCTCAGTCTCCTCCTCCATAGTCTCTGCCACGAAGAAGAGCAACTTATCTGAGAGGTACTTGTAAAAGATCATCCCCAATAGATAAGACTTATAGTCATTGGCATCCATCTTAGAACGGAGCACGTCCGCTGAGTTCCACAGGGCTTGGTAGAGCGACTGGGAGGTTTGTGTTGTTTCCATAGTAATTCTTTCTGATTTCTTTTAGACCTTTTCTTGTTCCAGTGGGACGACAGCGAGGGTCTTGCCCAGA
>JAGZKI010000016.1 GCA_018365265.1 Streptococcus parasanguinis
ACCAAATTCTTCTTCGATAGCTTTTACAAGGTCGTTCAATTCAAGGATTGAAGCTTCTTTAATTTCAGCAATAATGTTTTCAATGTTCAATGCCATTGTTATTTCCTCCAAATAAGTTTTAATTTTATGTTTTTATTTTTTTGTAGCTAGGCTACGCTGCGTAGCTTAAGATTAAGCTGCGTCTTCTTTGTTGTCTGCAACCGCTTTGACTGCAAGAGCAACGTTGCGCACTGGCGCTTGAAGTACAGAAAGGAGCATAGAAAGAAGTCCTTCGCGGTTTGGAAGAGTTGCAAGTGCAAGAATCTCTTCTTTAGATGCGACAGCGCCTTCGATTGCACCACCTTTGATTTCAAGTGCTTCAGCGTCTTTTGCAAAATCGTTCAAGATTTTCGCAGGTGCGATAACATCTTCGTTAGAAAATGCTACTGCAGAAGGTCCAACGAATACAGATGCAAGATCTTCAAGACCAGCTTTTTCAGCTGCACGACGCAAGATTGAGTTTTTGATAACTTTAAACTCAACTTCGCTTCCGCGAAGGTTGCGACGGAGAACTGTATCTTGCTCAACTGTCAAACCGCGAGAATCTACAACGACGATTGATGCAGCAGCTTTCATTTTTTCAGCTACCACGTCAACAAGTTCCGCTTTTTTTGCAATAATTGCTTCACTCATTAGTGTGTTCACCTCCGTAATTATTTTGCTTGGGGAATTTTTCCAAAAGAAAAACGCGCCCAAACCTAGACACGAAAGTACAATACGCTTCTTTTAATTGATACGTTTTGTCCTCGGTAGGATTTTTATGAGTCGAGCTCCCCTACTGTCTTAGGCAGTTTTTTCAAACCGTAAATTAGTTTATCACATATAAAAAAAGAATGCAAGTACTTTTGCAAACTTTTTTTATATTTTTTAGTCGTTGTAAAGACTCTTAATATTATTCAACCAAGCATAGGCTAGTCCCATTAGGACTCCTCCTCCTACCCAGTTGGCAAAGAAGGTAACACCATAGTGACGTAAAATATTTAAAAACTCAAAATGTGGCAATTGGCTAGATACTGAATTAAAGCTTAATAATGAGAAAGAAGCAAAATTAGCCGCCAAGTGTTCATTGGTCATAAAGACAAACATATAAATAGCAGATAGGGCTAAGAGCACCTTCGCTGTTTCATCTTTAAAATATAGATAAGAAAGAATAGCAATATTTACAAAAACATTGGCAATGACACCTTCAAAGAAGACCACTTGATTGCTCCGTTGGAGTTTATTTTCTGCAACAGTAGCTAGGAATCCTTTTGGATCGATATGAGCAAAGGCTGTGGTTTGATTGAACAGAAAAGCTACGATTAAAGCACCAATTAAATTAAAGAAGGTACAATAAAGAAGAATCTCCAAAGCTTTCTTCCAATGAATTTTCTTTAGATAGGTTCCTGCCGTCAAATACATCATATTTGAGGTGGATAATTCCGCATTTAAGAATAAGAGGTAAACCAACCCCCAGGCAAAGATGAATGGAAATAGGAAACGACCCGTTCCAGGTACAAAGCTATTTAATAAGTCAGCAGCAACTGCTCCGACCGCCGTACTTAAAGTAAGAAATCCTCCTGCAAAAATAGAGCGAACTGCATAGCGAGTCTTAGATTTCTGATAAAGGTCCTCTTTCTTATTACACGCCGCTCCCACTTTTTGAATAAAATTAGATTCAGACATACTATTCTCCTTATATAATGTTTGTGAATAAACTCATTATATCATAGACAAAAAAGTTTGAAAAGGTTTTCAGGAAGAATTCTTAAATTCACAATATATACGTTTTAAATCATACACAAAGAAATAATAAAAAAAACAGGCATTTGCCTGCTTTTCTTTTTTAATAGTTTAAACGGTTTGCCCAAGCGATATCCAAATTCAAGATTTCTTGTGAAGTGAACTGTTGACGATATGGATTGTATACCGATCCAGTGATGCCACCCTGAACATTTGGTGAATCATATTGAGTCAAATTATAGGTTTCAATGATATTATTGAGCTTTGCGTAGTAGCTAGTATCTGTCGCATAAACACCTGTCAAAGCCGCTGTTGCATCTTGATAACTTGATGTGTTACTCTTCCAAGCACCTGCAAAATGTCCTTGTTTCAAAACTGCTACATAGTCTTGCAATGATTCATAGTAAGATGGGTAAGAACGAAAAGCGTCATTAATCGTATAGGCATTTCCAGCACCATCATCTTCCCAAGTTTGCATCACTGCAGATTGCCCAGCATAACTTCCTTTAATCCCAAAAAGATTGTAATGTGGATAAGAAGCCAAACCAGACTGTCCTGATCCACTTTCCAAGATCGCTTGTGCGATCATAACGGAAGCATAAAGATCATTCTCTTGACCAAGCTGACGAGCTGACTCACCAATTTGTGAGATGAAAGCTTCAGTTGGGTCCGAGTATGCTTGGTAAGTTCCATCATTAGCACCAACTGATGTTACGTGCTCGCTCATAGCAGCAGCAAATGTCCCCACCGCTAATACAGAAACGAACAAACCAAATAATTTCGTTTTATTCCGTATTTTCTTTTTCATAATACAATTTATCTCCAATTAATTTTTTATCATCTTTTATCTTTATAGAGATTATACCATATAAATAGAAGAAAACAAAGCCACTTATATTACACTTCTATTACAATTGCGAGATAAATCCAAAACAAAAATGACATTTTCATGTCATTTCAATTTATTTCGTAAAACGCATTTTCCAAAATAGCATCCCATGACTCCTCTAGTCCTTCCTTGGTTACCGAAGAAAAGACAATGAAAGTATCTGCTGGATCAAAATCCAGTTTTTTCTTAATAATGGATTCATGTTTGTTCCATTTTCCACGTGGAATCTTATCTGCCTTGGTTGCTACTAAGATCACAGGGATTTCATAATATTTTAAGAATTCATACATCTGAACATCATCTGCAGAAGGTTCATGACGAAAATCGACTAGGCTAACGACTGCTTTTAAGTTCTCACGACTGGTGAGGTATTCTTCAATCATCCGCCCCCACTTCTCGCGTTCTTTTTTAGAGACACGTGCATAGCCATAACCAGGTACGTCTACCAAACGGAGTTTATCATCGATATTGAAGAAATTTAGCAATTGGGTTTTTCCTGGTTTCCCAGATGTTCTGGCCAGGTTCTTTCGATTTAAGAGAGTATTAATAAAAGAAGACTTGCCGACATTTGATCGACCGGCAAGTGCAACTTCTGGAATCTCATCTTGAGGATAATGACTCTTATTTGCAGCGCTTAAGAGGATATCCGCATTATGTGTGTTAATTTCCATATTTTATCTTTCTAGGCTGTTTCAAGAATTGGTTTTTCTGTTCCGTCAACAGCTTCTTTTGTGATTCGAACAAGTTTGACATCTTCTTGACTTGGAATTTCAAACATGACATCCATCATGGTTTCTTCGATAATCGAACGAAGTCCACGAGCTCCTGTTTTTCTTTCGATGGCTTTATTCGCAATCTCTTGAAGAGCTTCGTCATCAAATTCCAATTCAACATTATCATAAGAGAGTAAGGTTTGGTATTGTTTTACCAGAGCATTGCGTGGCTCTTTCAAGATACGGACAAGATCGTCAACTGTCAATTGCTCAAGAGCAGCAAAGACTGGAAGACGTCCGATCAATTCTGGGATAATCCCAAATTTTTGAATATCTTCCGCAACGATTTCTTGCATGTAAGAGCTGGATTCATCAATAGCTTTATTGTTCTTACCGAAACCGATGATTTTTTCACCAAGACGTTGCTTAACAATTTCTTCGATCCCATCAAAAGCCCCACCTACGATAAAGAGGATGTTCTTGGTGTCCACTTGGATCATCTCTTGTTGAGGGTGTTTACGTCCCCCTTGAGGTGGTACACTAGCGACAGTTCCTTCGATGATCTTCAAGAGAGCTTGTTGCACCCCTTCACCAGAAACGTCACGTGTGATCGAGACGTTTTCACTTTTCTTAGCGATCTTATCAATTTCATCGACATAGATGATGCCACGTTCTGCACGCTCAATATTGAAATCCGCTGCCTGAAGAAGTTTTAAGAGAATATTTTCAACGTCTTCACCCACATAACCGGCTTCAGTTAAAGCTGTTGCATCTGCAATGGCAAATGGGACATTCAAGCTACGTGCTAAGGTTTGGGCCAAGAAAGTCTTACCTGAACCAGTAGGACCAATCATGAGGATGTTTGATTTTTGCAATTCAACATCTGTCTCGTCTTCGCGCGTATCATGGAAGTTGATGCGTTTGTAGTGGTTGTATACCGCTACAGCAAGGGCACGCTTGGCGCGATCTTGACCGATGACATAGTGGTTCAAGATATTGAGCAATTCGATTGGTTTTGGAACTTCACTAAGGTCTGCAAGAACTTCTTCTGCTAGCTCCTCGCGAATAATTTCTTGTGCTAACTCTACACATTCATTACAGATAAACGCGTTGTTTCCTGCAATGATTTTTTGGACTTCATCTTGACTCTTTCCGCAAAATGAACAATAAACCATCATATCATTATTTTGATTCGTTGGCATGTATTTCCTCTTTCTGTCATTTTCTGTTTCTATTTAGTTTAAAATAAGGTCATGTAAAAGGCGTGAATGGAATTCACAAGATTGGTAAAAGCATTTAGTAAGAATAAAATAGCGAGGCCGAACCGTTTTTTACGAAAGGTTTGTAAGGCGCAAATCAAACAGATGACACATAGGACAGCTGTAAAAAAACCAAAGACACTTCGCTCCATTAGTCTAAATCCTTTCTCTTATAATAGTTGACCGTAAAATCATAGGGGTTCTTCTCATCTTTTGGATGATGGACTTGACGGACTCTTTCATAGCGATTCTCTTCAAATCTCGGTGCCAATGTATCGCCATCAATATCCGCATGAATCATGGTCTGGATCAACTCTTCTAACTGGTCAGAAAAGAGCCTTAAAATCTGACTGCCTCCAATAATATAAAGATTCTTCTCTTGCTTCTGATACCACTCCAAGACTTCTTCCTTACTGTGCATGACGAGTACAGCATCGTTTTCAGGATCATAAGCTTGATCTTGCGTTAAGATAATACTAGTTCGACCTGGTAGAACCCGTTTTTTCATACCATCAAAGGTCACTCTTCCCATGAGAATTGCTTGTCCCATGGTTGTTTCTTTGAAATGCTGAAGCTCAGCAGGCAGATGCCAAGGCATCACTTGGTCTTTTCCAATAATGCCATTTTCAGTTTGAGCCCAGATACCAATTATCTTTTTCATTCTCTCATCCTTTACACTGATACATCTATTTTATCAAATTTTCTTATAAAAGACTGATTTCAACTATCTAGTTTGGAGGATATTTTTTTAAATACAAACAGAAAAAAACCGCGAGATTTTCGCGGTTTTTCTTAGCCACAAGTTAGCTTAGTCTTCTTTTTTGCGTTTTGCAAATCCGAATAATGAGAGACCTGCTAAAGCACTAAAGATTGCAAGACCAGCAGTAGAAGATTCTTTTGTTCCTGTGTTTGGAAGTTGTGCAGTAGGATTTTGTGGATCGATATACTTCACTTCTTCTTTCGTTTCTGGAACGACAGGAATAGTTGGTTCTTCTGGTTTTGGTTGTGGAGTAGGTTGTGGTTCTGGTGTTGGTTGCGGTTGTGGAGTAGGCTGTGGCTGTGGCTCTGGTGTCGGAGTTGGATCCGGCATTGGAGTTGGTGTCACAGTCTTCTTGTAGATATGTTGAATATTTCCATCTTTATCTACAACAGTCTTCACGAAGTCATAACCAGGGATATCTTTCTTCGGTTGTTCCCCAGCTTCTGTTGGGTTACCTGGGATTGGGTCCCCATTTTCGTCTACATATGAAGTCGTAACTTTTTCATAGACGTGTTCAGTATCACCATTAGGCAATTTCTTCGTTTCCACAAAGCGGTAACCTGGAATTTCAGCTTTTGGTTCTTCGCCATCAACTGTTGGATATCCTGGGATTTCTTTACCTTCTTTATCAACAAACTTAGTGATTGGAAGGACAGTTGGTGTGTAAGTTGCAGAAGCTTTGGTTCCGTTCACATCTTCGCGAACCACTGTTACAGCTGGTGCAGTTCCAGTGAATTCAGGTTCTGGTGTGAAGGTTACAGTTCCATCTGCTGCTACAGTGTATGTACCAACACCTGGAATTGTCTTCGTAGTTGAACCATCTTCAAAGGTTGCTGGAACTCCGTCATTCATTGGTACACGGCTATCGCCTTCTGTGAAGGTTGGTTTGCCTGTTTGGGTTTGACCCTTCTTACCAATTGAAGTTGCAGGTTCTGCAGTTGGTGTAACTGGTGTTACAGTTGGTGTGTACTTAGCTGTAACTGGTGTACCATTCTTATCAACACGTTTCACGGTTACGCCTGTTCCTGTTCCTGTGAATGATTTTTCTGGTACAAATGTAACTGTTCCATTTGGAGCTACTGTGTATGTTCCTTCACCTGGAATAGTCTTAGTTGTTGAACCATCTTCAAATGTTGCTGGAACATCATCATCCATTGGGACACTTGGGTTACCAGGCGTGAAGCTTGGTTTGCCTGTTTGTGTTTGCCCTTGAATATCTGTTGATATTGCTGGTTCTGCTGTTGGTGTTACCGGAGTTACAGTTGGTGTGTATGTTGCAGTAACTGGAGTACCGTTCTTATCAACACGTTTCACTGTTACGCCTGTACCTGTTCCTGTGAATGATTTTTCTGGTACGAAGGTTACTGTTCCATCTGGAGCAACTGTGTAAGTTCCTTCACCTGGAATGGTCTTCGTAGTTGATCCATCGTCAAAGGTTGCTGGTGTATCATCATCCATTGGGATTGCAGGGTTACCAGGTGTGAAGCTTGGTGTACCTGTTTGTGTTTTACCTTGGATGTCTGTAGATGTTACAGGCTCAGCTGTTGGTACGACTGGAGTAATCTTCGGTGTGTATGTTGTTTCAGCGACAGTTCCGTTTGTATCTTTACCTTGAACCTTAACTGGAACGACTTCACCTGAGTAAGATTTATCCGTTGGTGTGAAGGTTACAACACCTGTTTCTTTATCAACTGTGAAAGTACCAATTTCTTTACCTTCTGGTGATTTAGCAACTACAGATTCTGCTGGCTGACCATTTTCATCAAGAAGAGTAATGGTATCCTTATCGATTGGTGCAACTGGGTCACCTTCGGTGAAGGTCACAGTTCCAGTTTGAACCACACCTTGAGGTGCTTCTGATTCAGCTGGAGTTGCTGTTGGGGTTACTGGTGTCACAGTTGGTGTGTACTTAGCAGTAACTGGAGTACCGTTCTTATCGACACGTTTCACCGTTACGCCTGTACCTTCTCCAGTGAATGATTTCTCAGGAACAAAGGTTACGGTTCCGTCTGGAGCAACAGTGTAAGTTCCTTCACCAGGAACGGTCTTCGTAGTTGATCCATCTTCAAATGTTGCTGGTGTATCATCATCCATTGGAACATTTGGATTACCTGGTGTGAAGCTTGGTGTACCTGTTTGCGTTTGACCTTGTTTGTCAATAGATGTTGTATCTTCTGCAGTTGGTGTAACTGGTGTTACGGTTGGTGTATAAGTTGCAGAAGCTTTGGTTCCGTTCTTATCTTCACGAACCACTGTTACAGCTGGTGCAGTTCCGACGAATGATTTTTCTGGTACAAATGTAACAGTACCGTCTGCTGCTACTGTGTAAGTACCAACACCGTCTACAGTCTTAGTCGTTGAGCCATCGTCAAATGTTGCTGGAACATCATCGTTCATTGGCACACGGCTATCGCCTTCAGTAAATACAGGTTTACCAGTTTGTGTAGCACCTTGGATATCTGTAGTTTCAACTGGTGTTGCAGTTGGTGTTACTGGTGTCACAGTTGGTGTGTACTTCGCTGTGATTTCAGTACCGTTCTTATCCACGCGTTTCACTGTTACACCTGAAGCAGTTCCAGTGAATGATTTTTCAGGAACGAAGGTTACTGTTCCATCTGGAGCAACTGTGTAAGTTCCTTCACCATCGACAGTCTTCGTAGTTGAGCCATCTTCGAAGGTAGCTGGAGTATCTTCATCGATTGGAACATTTGGATTTCCTTCGGTGAAGGTTGGTTTACCAGATTGTGTTTGACCTTGGATATCTGTCGATGTTGCATCTTCAGAAGTTGGGACAACTGGAGTAATCTTCGGTGTGTAAGTTGTTTCTACTGTTGTTCCATTAGTATCAGCTGCTTGAACCTTAACTGGAACTACATCACCTGAATAAGATTTATCTGTTGGTGTGAAAGTAACTACACCCGTGTCTTTATCAACTGTGTATGTACCGATTACATCACCTGCTGGTGATTTCGCTTCTACTGATGCTGCAGGTTGACCATTTTCATCAAGAAGAGTAATCGAATCCTTGTTAATTGGAGCTACTTCATCACCTTCAGTAAAGGTTACAGTTCCAGTTTGAACAAGACCTTGAGGTCCAGTAGATTCAGCTGGTGTTGCTGTTGGAGTTACTGGAGTTACAGTTGGTGTGTAAGTTGCAGAAGCTTTAGTTCCGTTCTTATCTTCACGAACAACTGTTACAGCTGGTGCAGTTCCGACGAATGATTTCTCAGGGACAAAGGTTACAGTTCCGTCTGCTGCTACTGTGTAAGTACCAACGCCTTCTACTGTCTTAGTTGTTGATCCATCATCGAAGGTTGCTGGAACATCATCGTTCATTGGCACACGGCTGTCACCTTCAGTAAATTCAGGCTTACCTGTTTGAGTTTGACCTTGTTTACCAGTTGAAGTAACATCTTCAGCTGTTGGTGTTACAGGCGTTACGGTTGGTGTGTAGGTCGCAGAAGCTTTAGTTCCGTTCATATCTTCACGAACCACTGTTACAGCTGGTGCAGTTCCGACGAATGATTTTTCTGGTACAAATGTAACTGTTCCGTCTGCTGCTACCGTGTATGTACCAACGCCGTCAACTGTCTTAGTTGTTGAACCATCATCAAATGTTGCTGGAACATCATTGTTCATTGGCACACGGCTGTCGCCTTCAGTAAATACAGGCTTACCAGTTTGAGTAGCCCCTTGGATATCAGTTGTTTCAGCTGGTGTCGCAGTTGGTGTTACTGGAGTTACAGTTGGTGTGTACGTTGCAGATGCCTTAGTTCCATTCTTATCTTCACGAACAACAGTTACGGCTGGTGCTTTACCTGTGAATGATTTCTCAGGAACAAAGGTTACAGTTCCGTCTGTTGCTACTGTGTAAGTACCAACGCCATCTACTGTCTTCGTAGTTGAACCATCGTCAAATGTTGCTGGAACATCTTCATTGATTTCTACTGTTTTCTCAACGCCATCAACTGTTACAGTTCCACCCTTGAATTCAGGTTTACCTGTTTGAGTAGCCCCTTGAATATCCGTTGTTTCAGCTGGTGTAGCTGTTGGAGTTACTGGAACAATTTCAGGTGTGTAGGTTGTATCTACCTTGATGCCGTTTGAGCTTTCAGCTTGAACCTTAACAGGCGTCACTTTACCAGTATAAGATTTGTCAGTTGGTGTGAAGGTTACTTGTCCAGTTGCTGGATCAATTGAGTAAGTACCGATTTCAGTTGTACCATCAGCAGCATAAGCTGGTGTGCTTGTTACTTCATTACCATCATTATCCAAAAGCGTGTAGCTGTTATCTTTAATGGTGATCGCTTTATCTTGACCGTTGACTTGAACAGTTGTTCCTGCAAAGGTTGGTGTTCCAGTTTGTGTCGCACCTTGGATATCTTTAGATGTAGCTGGATTAGCTGTTGGAACAGCTGCTACAACTGTTGGTGTGTAACTTGCATCTGAAGTGATAGTTGAAGTCTTACCGTCTGCATTGGTAATCGTTGCAGTCGCTTGGAGTTTCACGCCTGTTGCAGTTCCGACGAAGTCTTTTTCAGGTGTGAAGGTTACTGCTCCTGTAGTAGGATCGATTGTGTAAGTTCCTTCACCTGCTACTGTTACAGTTGTTTCATCGGTTGGTTGACCTGTTGCAGGGTCAATCAATTTCTTACTTGTAATTTGAGCAGTTTCATCATCACTCAAAGCAAATGTAGGAGTTTCTGTTTGAGGAACATTTTGAATGTCTTCAGAAACTTTATTTGTTGGAGTAAGAGTGACCGGATTTACAGTTGGTGTGTAAGTTGCAGAAGCTTTGCTTCCGTTCATGTCTTCACGAACGACTGTAACCGCTGGTGCAGTACCAGTAAAGCTTGGATCTGGAACAAATGTAACAGTTCCGTCTGCAGCTACTGTATAAGTACCAACGCCATCAACTGTCTTAGAAGTAGATCCATCATCGAAGGTTGCTGGTACATCATCGTTCATTGGAACACGGCTGTTGCCTTCAGTAAATTCAGGTTTACCAGTTTGTGTCGCACCTTGAACACCAGTTGATTCAGCTGGGGCTGCAGTTGGCGTTACCGGAGTTACAGTTGGTGTGTAGGTCGCTGAAGCCTTAGTTCCATTCATGTCTTCACGAACAACAGTTACAGCTGGCGCTGTACCGATGAATGTTTTTTCAGGAACGAAGGTTACGGTTCCATCTGCAGCTACTGTGTAAGTACCCACACCGTCAACAGTCTTGGTTGTTGAACCATCATCGAAGGTTGCTGGAACGGCTTCATTGATAGCTACAGTTTTCTCAACACCATCAACAGTTACTGTTCCACCCTTGAATTCAGGTTTACCAGTTTGTGTAGCACCTTGAATATCTTCTGTTTCAGCTGGAGTTGCTGTCGGTGTGACAGGAACGATTTCAGGTGTGTAGGTTGTATCTACCTTGATACCGTTAGAACTTTCAGCTTGAACCTTGGCTGGTGTCACTGCACCAGTGTAAGATTTATCAGTCGGTGTGAAGGTCACTTGACCAGTTGTAGGATCGATTGAGTAAGTACCGATTTCAGTCGTACCATCAGCAGCATAAGCTGGTGTGCTTGTTACTTCATTGCCATCATTATCCAAAAGCGTGTAGCTATTATCTTTGATTGTAATAGCCTTATCTTCACCGTTGACTTGAACAGTTGTTCCAGCAAAGGTTGGTGTACCTGTTTGAGTCGCACCTTGGATATCTTTTGAAGTTGCAGGACTTGCTGTTGGAACAGCCGCTACAACAGTTGGTGTGTAAGTTGCATCAGATGTGATGGTTGCTGTCTTACCGTCTGCGTTGGTAATCGTCGCAGTTGCTTGAACTGTGACACCAGTTGCAGTTCCAACGAAGTCTTTTTCAGGTGTGAAGGTAACTGCTCCAGTCGTTGGATCAATTGTATAGCTACCTTCACCTGCTACCGTTACAGTAGTTTCATCAGTCGGTTGACCAGTCGTTGGATCCACCAATTTCTTGCTAGTGATTTCAGCAGTCTTATCACTACTCAAATCAAAGGTTGGCGTTTGGGTTTGAGGAACATTTTGAACATCCGCAGAAACCTTGTCTGTAGGAGTCACTGTGATTGGAGTAACCGTTGGTGTGTATTTAGCTGTTGCTGTCTTAAGGTATTCATCACGGACGGTTCCGTCTTTATCTTTTCCGACAGGAGCTGTTACAGATACGGTAACACCTTGAGCTGTACCTGTGAATCCTGGTTCTGGAACAAAGGTTACTTTACCAGTAGCATCATCAATGCTGTATGTTCCTTCGCCTGCTACTGTTACAGAGGTTGCATTGGTTACTTGACCAGTCGCTGGGTCCACCAATTTAGCAGGATATTCCAAGCTTGGAGTGACAGAGATCTTTTCGCCATTAGCATTAGTTGTAGTTGTGTTAAAGGTTGGTGTACCCGTTTGAGTAGCACCTTGGACATCTGTCGAAGTCTTATCTACCCCTTCAATATCCGTTGGTGTAACAGTTGGGATATAAAGACCATCCATGGTATTTAAAACAGTATCTACATTGGCTTCATCAGCTGGGAATTTTGTTGACCAACCCGTATCGTAGCCATTGCTGTCTGTACGACGAATAGAGATACCATCCGCTGTTCCAAGGAAGTGATCTTCAGGAATGAACTCAACATCCACAGAAGTTCCGTTTGGAGTGATCTTGTACTTCCCTTGACCAGCTACAGCATAGTAGCCATCTGCGCCAGGTGTAACGACTTGCCCTGTACGGTTATCTATCATTTGTGGAGCTACTGTTTCATCAATTTTTGCTGGCTCAGTTAGGCTATAGCCTTGCAAACCACGAGCGGTAAAGGCTACAGTTGCAGTTTGCTTCGCCCCTTGAAGACCAGTTGTTTCTTTGAATTCCCCTTTAGGTGGGTGGGTGATTTGAGTCTTGAAGTCCTCAACTTCCCCTGAAAAGGCCATTCCTGTCGGACTCTCGATTTGATCAGCATCCTTAGCAATTCGTAACCGTACCCCTAATTCCTTAACACTAGGATCAATATAGGTTTTACTCTTTGTAAAGCTTAACGTAGCCGTTCCATCTTGAGTAATGGTTGTTAAATCAGACCGTTCATCTTCATCGAAGGTTCCGTTTTGGTTGAAATCTATCCAACCATAGATGTTAGCTTTTGCTGCTCCACCCGTATGAGCTTCCACTGAAATGGTGTAATTACCTGGACGTGTCCGGTCCATCTTGATCAGCTCATTAGTTTTTCCTTTGAGATCATTTGGAAGTAATTGGTCGATGCCTTCATCAGCAGTGGTCGCCTTGTCATCACCCGTCCAATCAAGGGTATTGTTTTCATCCATATCAGGGCTTAAGTGACCTAGATAAGGTTGAGATACTTTTTTACCTGTAATTCCATCTACAGTTGCAATCGAATGAATAGCTTTACCGTATGATTCAGGCGCATCTCCTTCATCAAGTGGGAAGAATCCTAGCATAGCAGACTGTTTACCACCTGAAGCGATGTAAAGACCGATTTCAGAAGCCCCTTTGGTCATAACAAGAGGAACAGCAACATCACTTGCAGAAATATTTGGCCCGAAGACCCCTGTTCCGAGACCTCCAGTTGTTAAATCGGCACTTCCAAAGTACTTCCAAGCAACAGCTTTTTTATCTGGACCTGCTTGAGTTGAACCTCGAAGTTGGGTAAGGTTGACCGTATAAAAATTTATTCCATTTATATTTGTGGTAGGTTTTGGACCAAATAAATTGTCTGTATCTTGTGGAATAAACGTTCTAGTCCATGTTTTTCCGTTTTTATACCACTCACCAATTTGTTGCCATCCTTCTCCGTTGGTGGTGAACATTACCAATTCACCTGGGTTAGCGGATTCACCATCTGCCATGACAATGGCAGGTTTGACCACTTTTCCACGGAAGGTAGCAGATACTTCAAACTGAACCCCAATATTACCCCCATCAAACTCGGCACTGATGGTTGTCTTCTTTTTATCCCCAGTATTAATGCCTTCTTTTCGTATTTCTGTCCATTGGCTTTGAGGTTCGGCAATAACTTTGGCTTCTTCACCAGCATTAAAAGCTGCTCTCGCCTGTGTCGCATTACCACCAACGTTATTCACATAACCATTTCTGGCATTGGGGTCATAGGTCGCTTTTTCAGCAGCCGTCGCTCCGCGGTCTTCCAAGCGCTTTTTGTAGATTTCTGTCGCTTGGAAAGGTTTTAAAGATTTGACTTTGATGGTGACCACATAGCCTGGCATGATTTCTTTGGTGTAGGTCGCACCGACTTGGAGAGCAAGTTCACCTTTTGATGCTGTCGTAGTCCCAGTCCAGTTGGCTGTATCGCCAAAGTCTAACCAAGAGATTTGACTAGCAAGGTCTGAGGCTTTTACATTTGTTGTAAAGCCTGGTTTTGCTTCTTTAGGAGTTGAAGTGGCATCTTGGACATCATCTCCGATGAGGTTTGGATCGTTTGGATCACCTACAGAACGACGGCTACGGCGTTTACCTGAAGTTTCAGGTGTAACTGCAGATGTTTCACTCGATGCTGGCACACCAGCTACTAGTTGAGTGCCCTTATCAGTACTTGTTGAAGTTACTTCTGTGGCCTTATTTTCTGGCGTAACTGCTTCTAGGCTTGGTGTTGCCGCAGCAGTTGATGTAGCTGCAGCAGTTGATGTTGCTGAAGCTGCTGTACTTGTGCTACTTGCTTCACTAGTTGAAGCAGGTGCTGTTGATGTTGCTGCAGCAGTTGAAGTCTCTGGTGCAGTGATTGCTGCGTTTGCATCATAAGTCGATGTCGTTTCAGCAGTTGATGCTGCTGAAGTAGCTGTTGATGTTGCAGTCGCTTCTGACGCTGTTGCAACCGCCGCTACACTTTCATTTGTCGTATCTTTCTTTTCTTCTGCGGCTGCACTTGCGGCTGTCCCAACCATGACAAGTGTTCCCAAAAGTACTGAGCAAACACCCACATTCAATTTACGAATTGAGAATCTGCTAATACGATCGTTAAATAAGTCTTTCCCCATCTAATGGACCTCCATATTTATCTATAAATTAACATTCTTTTTAAAATTGTTTAGTTTTTCCAAACCTTATCTATTTTAACAAAACCCGAACGATTTTCAAAATGTTTTGACTCAAAAATGAGTAAAAATTTTTAGCTAGAATTATTTTATATCTAAAAGGATTTCACTCATAGATAAGGGCATCAAAAAACCTTGATTTATTACTAAATGGCAAGATCGAACTTCAATTGTGGCTTCACTGGATCGTAATCGACCAGTTCAAAATCTTCTGGTTTGATATTAAAGAAATTGGTTCCATCTGGTACATTCAAAACCAAGTGTGGCTGACAATCTGAAGGCTCACGACGAAGCAATTCTTCTGCCTGTTCAAATTGATTATCATAAATATGAAGGTTATTAATGAAGTAAAAGAACTTTCCAACCTTCCAACCAAAGTGTTTGGCAATCATCATCTGAAGAGCAACATATTGCATGGCATTGATATGGTGAGCCACCAACATATCATTCGAACGCTGGGTCAAGGTTGCATCTAGATAGATCTCTCCATCCACGCGCCGTACGTCAAACATGGTCTGAAAAGCACAGGGCAAGAGTCCGTCTGTCTCCTCAAAGGCATCATAATCCCAGAGCGAGATGATATTGCGGCGATTCCAAGGATTGGCCTCTAATTGCTTGAGGATTTTATTGATAATGTCATGCTTTTTGACCACAGCACCATAGCGCTGACCGATGGTCCGGCTATCTCCCACTTCCCAGTCATTCCAGTAGTGGACATTGTACTTGTCTTCTAAAAGGTCCAAGCTATTCGACTGATCCTGGTAGATCCAGAGCATCTCTTTGATGGCGGATTTAATCGCGATGGGACGAAGGGTGGTAATGGGAAACTCGCCTTTTGCGAGGTCGAATTCCATAAAGGCTCCCGTGATGTACTTGGAGTTGGCCGTTCTACCATCCTTGTACTTAGGGCGCGCCTGCTCTGACCAGACCCCTTCTTCCATGATTTTTCGAATGTTTTCTTTAAAAATTGTATCTGCTTTTGTCATATACTCTCCTTGAATCCAGTTTTGTCTTCATTATATCACAGGAGACAGAAAAAAAGGAGATCCCAGCACGAGCCAGATCTCCATTTCATCTTATTGTAATACAAGGGATGCAGCACCGATCACACCGGCGTCATTTCCCAAAGTAGCAAGTGCCAATTGAGTAGATTCACGCACTTGTGGGAATGAGTTTTCTTCAAAGACCTTGCGCACGCCGTCCAAGAGGAAGTCTCCAGCAGCAGATACTCCACCACCGATAACGATCTTAGATGGGTTCAAGGTTGAACCGATGTTGGCAGCAGCAAGTCCAAGATAACGTGAGAAGTTCTTGTAGACGATCAAAGCAAGAGCATCGCCTTCTTTTGCCAGGTCAAAGACCGTTTTTGCCGTTACTTCTTCTCCGTTGTCGATCAAGACTTTCAATTGAGAGTCCCCTTCGTACTCATCGGCATAACGACGAGTCAAGTTGACGATACCAGTTGCTGAGGCAACCGTTTCAAGACAGCCTTTTTTACCACAGGTACATTGGATTGGATCATCAAAGTCAACAGTGATGTGACCAAGCTCACCAGCAGCTCCACGTACACCGTGCAAGAGACGACCTTCAGCGACGATACCACCGCCGACACCTGTACCAAGTGTCATGAAGACAACATCTGGTTGGTTTTCACCAGCCCCTTTCCAACGTTCACCCAAAGCAGCAACGTTGGCATCATTATCGATAAAGAATGGAATATGAAGGGCACTTTCGATCTTTTCTTTGACTGGTTGAAGAGTCTTCCAGTTCAAGTTGTAGGCACCGATAACTGTACCTTTTTCACGGTCAACGACACCAGGTGAACCCATTCCAATTCCTTGGAATTCAGAAGCATCAAGCTCAAGCATTTTCAAACGATGCGCGATGGATTCGATCATATCATCTACGATATGGCTACCTTCATCCAAGATATTTGTTTTAATAGACCATTTTTCTTGAACTTCCCCATCCAAAGTAAGGATGGCAAACTTAATTGAAGTTCCTCCAAGGTCAATCCCAATAATTTTTTTAGACATCTGTAACTCCTTTCAAACTTGTAAACACTTACAGATCTATTATATCAGACTTTTTATCAAACGCAAAGGTTTGCACGTAACTTTTCTTAACTTTTTAACAAGAGACTAAAAGATTGAAATCCTAAAATGAGGAAAATCAAGCCAATAATATTTAATAGAAAGACGCTAATCGAAAGCGGACTAACGATTAAGAATAAGCCGATGAAGAGCTGTAGCAAGGCAAAGAAAATATAACGCTTGGACAGTTCCTCAACCTTCCTCGAGTAGAAATTGGCTTTTCGGAAGTTTAAAATCGAACGGTAGATCAGCCAAATTCCTAAAGTGACTGGAAATACAATCGGCAAGGTCTTGTAGCCATAGAGCAGTAAGTAGACCGCAAAAACCAAAGCGACCATACTGTGAAAGAGCTGTTGCTGCTGAATGATACCAGCTTGGCGCAATCGGTAATAGCGTGAAAAACGCGAAAGGGAAATTAAAAAGAAGCCACAGGAAATCAACCAGCTAAATGAGCCGATGTGCTCAATCGGATTGATAAACAAGACGATACCGATAATGGTAAAAATAGTGGCTGAAATCCCAAGGGATATACGGTTCAATTGATTCATAGGGCCTCCTTATTCATCTAATTCGCTCAGGTATTCATAGCGATCGTATTTCTCAAGCAATCGCTCATTTTCCTGATCCAATTCCTTTTGAAGAGCTGACAATTTGCCAAAGTCAGAGCCGTTTTCATTCATCTCCACTTCAATCTCTGCGATCCGATTTTCAATCGCTTCGATATCTGCTTCAATGCTCGCCCACTCTTGCTTTTCCATGTAGCTCATGCGCTTCTTCTCTTCTTTTGGCTTGACAGGTTTCTCTTTTTCAACCTTGTGACTGGCCGTTACTTGAGCTGCTTCAAAGGCTTTTTCATCCAGGTAATCCGTATAATTGCCAAAGAACTCACGAATGCCCCCATTTTCAAAAGCCAGGATCTTGCTTGCGACCTTGTCTAGGAAATAACGGTCGTGGCTAACGGTAATAACGGGACCTCCAAAGTTTTGAAGGAAGTTTTCCAAAACTGTCAGGGTAGCGATATCCAAGTCATTGGTCGGCTCATCGAGGAGAAGCACATTGGGTTTTTCAATCAAGAGTTTTAAGAGAAAGAGCCGCTTCTTCTCACCACCGGAGAGTTTTTCAATCAAGGTTCCGTGCATGGAACGTGGGAAAAGAAATTGCTCCAAGAGATCTGCAATTGATGTCGTCCCAACGGTCGTCTTCACTTCCTCAGCAACTTCCTGGAGGAAATTTATCACGCGCTTGCTCTCATCCAAACCATCGATCTGTTGAGAGAAATAAGCCACCCGCACGGTTTCCCCGATAATGACTTGCCCAGACTGAGGCTGCAGTCGCTCAGCGATCAGATTGAGTAGGGTGGACTTGCCGACTCCATTATCCCCTACGATCCCGATGCGATCCTTATTTTGCACCAAGAGGTTAAAGTCCTGTAAAATCGGCTTGTTTTCAAAAGCAAAACTCACATCTTTAAACTCGATGACTTTCTTTCCGATTCGGCTGGTCTCAAAGTTCATCTCCAAATCCGTCTGGCTGCTTTGACCAGACAAGTCTTGCTTAAGATCATGGAAACGATTGATCCGCGCCTGTTGCTTGGTCGCACGCGCCTGAGGTTGACGCCGCATCCAGGTCAACTCCTGCTTATAGAGTTGCTGCTTCTTATGAAGAAGGGCCGCATCACGCTCATCCTGCTCAGCCTTTAAGCGGACATAATCCTGGTAATTGCCCTGATACTCGATCAAGCCACCTCGATCCAACTCAAAGATCCGCGTTGAGATATTATCCAAGAAATAGCGATCGTGGGTAATGAAGAGCACCGTTTTCTTAGAGTTCTTCAAGAAATTGGTCAACCATTCGATGGTATCAATGTCTAGGTGGTTGGTCGGCTCATCTAGTAAAAGCAGGTCGTGGTGAGACAGCAAAACTTGAGCCAGTTGCACCCGACGACGCAAGCCCCCAGATAGATCTCCAACTTTGGCGTTCAGGTCTTCAATCCCAAGTTTTGAAAGGACTGTCTTGACCTGACTCTCGATTTCCCAAGCATTGAGCGAATCCATCTCCGCCATCACTTTCTCCAGACGTGCTTGGTTCTCTTCTCGGTAATCCGCCATCAAGTATTCATAATCACGAATCAGCTGCATTTCACGCAAATCACTAGATAGCACCGTATCCAGAACCGTCTTTTGATCATCAAAATCAGGTTCCTGCGTCAAGTAGCCAATTGTATAATCACTCTTGGCAGAAAAAGGACTCACATCTCCATCAAAGCCAGAGCGACCTGACAACACATCTAACAGAGTGGTCTTTCCAGTCCCATTGACCCCGATCAATCCGATCCGATCCAAGTCGTGAATGATAAAGGAAATCTCACGAAAGACGGTCTTATCTCCGACAGATTTGGTTAATTTATCGACAATAAAATCGCTCATTTTTCCTCCTCTTTTGCTTGCTGGATATAGGCAATGATGGCCTCTTTCTCATTAGCCAGATCCCCATCGACAATGGCATATTCAATTTTTGTCAAAATCTCTCCTAAGGCTGGACCTGGTTGAAAGCCGTAGTCTTTGATCAGCATACCGCCATTAACCACTACTTCATGCTTATCATGAATGGTCAAGCTATCATAGACACGCTCAATGGCCAAATAATCCACACTCAAGGCATACGCTTCCCGGAGCTCTTCAGCCACTAGCAACAAACGCTTCTCATACTTGTAGCAGGCACGCTTGTCTAGACTTCCATTTTCTCGGAGCTTTAGAATCTCCACGATCTGCTCCACCGTCTTGGCAAAGTCTCTAGAAGTCTTCCATTTTTTAAAGAATTTTGGAATATCTTGAATCTCTAGTGCTAAGACCAAAGCAGCCCAGGCTTGCTCAGAAGTTGAAAAGGTATACTCCAACTCTATGTCAAACAAACGCTCGATCGCTTCTTTACGATCCTTCATCTCTGGCAAATAGTGATAGGCTCCACTTGCCAGCATAGCCTCCAAACCCTGTCTCCAGTATGGAGAAAGCAAGAGTTTATCAAACTCGATGAAGGTACGCTCTACTGAAATCTTCTCAAGTAAGGGAGCACACTCCTTCATGGCATCAAAGGTTGCCTCTTCTAATTCAAAGCCAAGACTGGCCTGAAAACGAAAGCCTCGCATGATCCGGAGCGCATCTTCGTTAAACCGTTCATGAGGAAGCCCAACGGCCCGAAGGACCTTGTTTTCCAAATCTTCTAGTCCATGAAAGAGGTCAACAATTTCTCCTTTTTCATTTAAGGCAAAGGCATTAACGGTGAAATCACGGCGCTTGAGGTCTTCTTCTAGTGAGCGTACAAAAGACACGGAGCTTGGACGGCGATAATCGACATAGACATCCTCCGTCCGGAAGGTCGTAATTTCATATTCTTGACCATTTTCAAGAACTAAGACAGTCCCATGTTCGATACCGACATCTACTGTTCGATCAAAAATCGCCTTGGTCTCTTCTGGGTATGAGGAAGAAGCGATATCAACATCGTGAATGGGACGATCCAAGAGGGCATCTCGGACAGATCCCCCTACAAAATAGGCCTCAAAACCAGCTGCTTTAATCTTCTCTAATATTGGTAAAGCCTCCTGAAACTCAGAAGGCATCTTTTCTAATCTCATAGTAAGTGTTCCAAACCATAGACAAGCTCATGACGCTTGACAACTTCTTTAATTCCTAGATTTACTCCTGTCATGAAGGAAACACGATCATAGGAATCATGACGGAGAGTCAACCCTTCGCCTTGGCTACCAAAAATCACCTCTTGGTGAGCGACTAGGCCAGGCAATCGAACCGAATGGATGCGCATTCCTTCAAACTCTGCCCCTCTTGCTCCAGGCATCAACTCTTCTTCATCTGCTGCACCTTGCTGGATTTTCTCGCGCTTCTCCGAGATCAACTCAGCTGTCTTGATGGCTGTTCCACTCGGTGCATCTTTTTTCTTATCGTGGTGCAATTCAATGATTTCCACATTCGGGAAATACTTGGCTGCTTGCGCTGCAAATTGCATCAAGAGCACGGCTCCAATGGCAAAGTTCGGCGCGATCAAGCCACCCAAATCCTTTTCACGTGAAAGGTCTGTCAATTCTTGGATCTGCTCGGGAGTGAATCCAGTCGTTCCCACAACAGGCGCAAAGCCATTCTCAATTGCAAAGCGAGTATTTTCGTAAGCGACCTTGGGCATGGTAAAGTCGACCCAAACATCTGCCTCTAGGCCCGCAACATCTTCTTTGCGGTTAAAGACAGGGACTCCTGCAACCTCTGTCTCATCAGTAAATGGATCGATCAAGCCAGCTAATTCTAGCTCAGGATCTTCAGAAACCATCTTGTAGGCTGCTTGTCCCATTCTTCCCTTGAAACCTGCAATAATGACTTTAATGGACATAGAATTCTCCTTAAACGATAGGGATATACCCAACTGCTAAGCTATGGTCACCTAAGTGCGTCCCAATAACCCCTCCAAAAGTCGCAAAAGGAATGTCACCTTCCACTCCTTCTTCGATAAGTAGTTGGCGAAGTGCTTCTGCTTTTTCAGGGACATTGGCATGGATAACAAAGACTTGGTAATGACCATCTGCGATATCTGATACAACAATCTCTACCAAGCGTTTCATGGCTTTCTTTTCCGTCCGGACTTTCTCAAAGACCTCAATCACGCCTTCATCATTAAAATGAAGAATAGGCTTGATGCTCAAGAGGTTCCCAAGAATAGCAGCCCCATTTGACAGACGACCACCTTTAACCAAGTGGTTCAAATCATCCACCATGATATAGGCAGAGGTTCCATCAATCTGGTGTTGAACATTGGCAACAATCTCATCAAAGGAACGACCTTCACCAGCCCATTTCAAGCAGTCTTCTGCCATCATTCCTAATGGAGCACTGGTGATTTTTGAGTCCGAAAATTCAACGGTCAAGCCTTCGAATTCGTCCTTCAAATATTGGATATTTTGGTAGAAACCAGAGATACCAGATGACAAGAAAAGACCAATAGCATGCGTATAGCCCTTAGCTGTCAAACCAGATAAGACTTCTTCTAACTCTGCTACACTCGGCTGGCTAGTCTTTGGCAATTCCTTAGACGCAGCCATCTTTTGGTAGAACTCATCGTGTGTCAGGTTCTTCCCTTCAACATAAGACTCCCCATCGATATAGATCGGGATCTCTAAAATAAATAAGTCGTCGTGATGGAGCACGTCTTGCGTTAAATAGGCAGACGAATCCGTGATCACTGCTAATTTCATTGATTAAAACTCCAAATTAATACCCGGTAAATCAAGGGCAATTTCTGTGACTTCATAAGTCAAACGGTTGAGCATATCCAAGCAAGGGCGTGCCAATTCTTCCACTTCGTCTTTGCTGAATTCGCTTGGTTCATTGACATAACGACCAAACAAGTGGTTAATTTGAGTGATGGTTCCACTGATCACAAAGCCGTCAAATACAATCATGTAGCTCAAAATCACAATCAAAGACGTTGTATTTTGTTGTTGATCACGATTGATTAATTGAAAGTTTACATCTACTTTTGTTTCAGGAATGCCATTTTCTTTTTCCCACTCAAAATTACGAGCGTCATAGTGGTATTGGCTGACAAATTCTTTTTCACGTTGAATATCCATTTTTATTCTCCTAAAAATATGCGATAGGCTTATTATATCATAATTCGGATCAAGATACCAATGTAGAATGAGGTGAATTTTTCGCCAGTACAAGAAGAAAAGGTTGGGTGACCGACCTGATAATCCAGCAAAAACATGCTTTGTTTGATATGAAACTTGTAGTAAATTTGCATAGAAATAATTGAAGTTTTATAACTTGCTCTTAGTCAAAAAGTTGGCCCTCTAATCTTATACCATTGCTGATCCCCATGCTTTCCATATCAATTTTTCCATTTTTTATCTCAATTATAACATTCCAATCTGACGTCTTTAAATGATTAAATCCACCAAAAATACTCACAACTTTTCCTGCCCCTTGGGGTGTACCATTCCCTATTTCTTCCCAACGAGTCTGGTCCCAATCAATCTGAACAGATTCGATCTTTGGGTTTTGAGATTTTACAAACTCTTTTATTTCATTATCATGTTCCTTTAAGTAAGCCAATTGCTTCTCTTTCGCGCTGAGTTGCTTTCTCTGTTGAGGAGCATTGGAAAATATATTTTGTTTTTGAAGAGACAAAATTGTTTCTCCCACTAGTACAAAAGTGAGGACCGCCAAAGTGACTATTTTTCTTTTTCTCATTATCTTGCCTCCTTGATAAAGAAAAGTTCTTCAAATCATAACCAAATCAATATAGATCAGCAATTGATTCACTAGTTGGTGTTTTGTAGGTTTTTAAATTACTATTCGTCATAATAATACCAACCGCCATCCCTATAAATTCTTATGGGTTGCATTTCATAAATTCCAAATTCCTTTGGTGTGCTGGTAGCATTATCTAAAGAAAAGCCAACCATGAATTTCGTTTGTTCATTATGATTCACCTTTCCTCGCAGTGTTAACATATAGCCACCACCTTGAGGTGTTCCATTGCCTACCTGACCAACTTCCATACTCTCCCAATCAAACTGAACACTTTCAACTTTAGGACTCAACGATTTTACAAAATCAGCCATATCTTTTTCGTGTTCTTTTAAGTAAGCCAATTGCCTCTCTTTTATGCTAAGTTGCTTACTTGGTTGAGTATCATTTAAAAAGATGTTTTGTTTTTGACTAGCGATAATCACACCTCCTGCTAATACAGCAGCGATGGCTAAAAAAATTGCCAGTTTACCTTTTTTCATGCTTCATCCTCCTTGATAAGGAAAAGATATAATAATTGTATCGAAATCTATAGAGATAAGCAACTTCATCACTAGTTGGTGTTTTTGCGCAGTAAAAAAGGTTGGGCATTCCCAACCTTTTAGTCATGTTTAGTTTTTAGGTTTGCGAAGCAATCCGAACAAGATACCACTTACAACTGCACCGATCAATACGAACAAGATGTAAAGAAGTGGATTTGATGTAAGAGCAATCACGAAGATTCCTCCGTGTGGAGCCATGAGTTTCAAGCCTGCAAGACCAACAAGAGCACCTGTCAATGCTGAACCTGCGATGAAGCTTGGGATGGCACGAGCTGGGTCAGCTGCACCGAATGGAATGGCACCTTCTGTGATGAAGGAAAGACCCATAACGATGTTTGTCAAACCTGAATCGCGTTCTTCTTGTGTGAATTTATCTTTGAACAAGACAGTTGCTACGAATACTGCCAATGGAGGAACCATACCAGCCGCCATAACAGCTGCCATAACAATAGAACCACCTGAAGCAACAGATTCAGCAAGTGTACCTGTAGCGAAGACATAAGCGGCTTTGTTCACTGGTCCACCCATATCGACAGCCATCATACCGCCGACGAGAAGTCCAAGAAGGACAGCTGAGCTACCTGACAAGCTTGAAAGGAAGTTGTTAAGACCAGTATTGATAGCAGCCATTGGAATATTGATGAGGAACATCAAGAATCCTGTCAAACCAACACCAAGCAATGGCAAGAGAAGGATTGAACGGATACCATCGAGTGAACGTGGAAGACCTGCAAGGGCTTTGCGAAGTAAGAGAACAATTCCACCTGCAAGGAAACCACCTACCAAAGCTCCAAGGAAACCTGATGATACGGCTGCTGGTAATTCACCTTTAGCAGCACCGTAGGCGATATTTCCAAATGCTGACCCTGAGCTAGCAATAGATCCAGCGATAAACCCTGCTACAAAACCAGGTTTTTCAGCGATTGAGAATCCAATGTAACCTGCAAGTACAGGAAGCATGAAGCCAAAGGCTACTCCACCAATTGTTTTAAATTGTGCTGCTAATACATGATAAGAACCAAGACTAGACAATTGATCTTGAGGTACACCCATAACTTGGTCAATCAAGAAGGCAAGGGCGATCAAGATACCACCACCGATAACGAATGGAAGCATTTGAGAAACCCCACTCATCAAGTGTTTGTAGAAGGCTCCACCCAAGCTCAATTTTTCTTGGCTAGCGCTAGCTTGTGCAGCATTTTCAGCGTGGAAGACATCTGCTTTGCCATCCAAGATGGTTTGGATCAATTCTTCTGTCTGACGGATACCGGCTGCGACTGGTTTAGAGATCAATTTTTTACCATCGAAACGAGCAGTTTCAACTGCTTTATCTGCTGCAATGATAACCCCTTCAGCTTTTGCGATTTCTTCAGCTGTCAAGCGGTTGCCGACACCAGATGCCCCGTTGGTTTCAACGCGGACCGTAACACCCATTTCTTCACCTTTTTTGATGAGGGCTTCTTCTGCCATGTAAGTGTGGGCGATACCAGTTGTACATGCTGTAACAGCAACGATAAGCGGTTTGTCAGATGAAGCTGCTCCTTTGACCGCTTCTGCTTTTTTCGCTTCTTCAGCTGCAGCTTCTTGCTCTTCTGCATCAAAGGCTGCGATCACTTGATCAGGAGTGCTGGCTTGGCGAAGTTTGTCCGCAAATCCTGGTTTCATCAAGTACTTAGACAATTCAGCTAGGGCTGCCAAGTGAGTGTCGTTTGCTCCTTCCGGAGCTGCGATCATGAAGAACAAGTCTGTTGGTTGACCATCAAGCGAAGCATAGTCCACACCCTTGTTTGATTTTGCAAACAAGACTGTAGCTTCTTTAACTGCTTCATTTTTGCTGTGGGGCATGGCAATTCCGTCACCCAAACCAGTTGAAGTTTGTGCTTCACGGTTCATGATTCCAGCCTTGAAGGTGTCAAAATCTGTCACCACACCATTGTCAACGAGCGATTGAACCATCTCATTGATCACGCCCTCTTTATCTGTTGCTTGAAGATCAAACAACATCACGTTTTTATTTAAAACGTCTTGAATTTTCATAGTTTTTCTACCTCTACTTTTTCATAAGTTTCTTTTATATAGTCAGCTGTTGCCAAATCATCTGAGAAGGTGGTCGCTGTTCCACAAGCCACGCCCCATTTGAAAGCTTCGATGACATCTCCTGTTGTTGCGAGCTTCCCAGTAAAGCCTGCTACCATGGAATCTCCAGCCCCGACAGAGTTCTTCACTTGCCCTTTGATTGGTTTTGCGAAGTAAGTGCCACTTGGACTGACAAGGAGAGCACCATCACCCGCCATGGAAATAATGACATTTTGTGCACCCTTGGCCAAGATTTCTTTAGCATAACGTTCAATTTCTGGCAATTCCGTCAAGGTAACGCCAAAGATATCTCCCAATTCATGGTTGTTTGGTTTGACCAATTGGGGATTGAACTCCAAGGAATCAATCAAGGTTTGTCCTTCAAAGTCACAAACCACTTGCGCACCTGTCGCACGTGTTGCTGCGATCAATTGTTTGTAAATGGCATTTCCAAGTGAAGATGGGGCAGATCCTGCAAAGACTACCACATCATCTGCTGTTAAGCTCGATAAGATGTTGAGCAATTCTTGCAACTGAGCTTCCGTTACTTCTGGACCATTCCCATTGATTTCTGTTTCCTCATCAGCCTTGATCTTGACATTGATCCGTGTATCTTGGTCCACTGTCACAAAGTTGGTGGAAATGTCTTCGCTGGTCAGTACGTCTTCAATGAAGCGTCCGGTGAAACCACCGATAAATCCAGTCGCTGTGTTCTCGATATCGAGACGCTTCAAAACACGACTGACATTGATCCCTTTACCACCGGCGAATTTATCTTCCGAAGCCATCCGATTGACCGCTCCGGTCTCTACATGATCGAGACGGACAATATAGTCAATTGCTGGATTCAGTGTAACTGTATAAATCAAACCTCTATAACCTCCGTTTTTTCTTTTAAAACCTTTAATCGTTGCGGTTCACTTTGATTGGTGATAATCATGGCTCGCTTAATAGGAGCCACTTTGACAAAGGATGTCACCCCAATTTTCGAATCATCCGCTAGGATGTAGGTTTTTTTCGCATTTTCGATAATCGCACGCTTGACAGATCCTTCTTCCAGGTCTGGAGTGCTGTAAAATTCATCATCGATTCCATTCATTCCAAGAAAGGCCTTGTCAAAATTCAACTGACCGATCTGATTGAGGGCGATCCCTCCGATACTAGCATCTGTAGAAGATTTTACCTTCCCACCGATGATGACCGTTGGAACATTTCGCTCGACCAACTTGGTCGCATGGTGAATCGAGTTGGTCACCACGGTTACTGTTGGATTGACAATTTCTTGTACTAAAAGTTCATTGGTCGTCCCGGCATCGATAAAGATCACATCATGATCTTTGATCAATTCCGCCGCTTTTACAGCGATCTTTGACTTAACTTGAATGTTTTTGATAGATTTTTCTTTATTGCTTTCTTCCTCTTGAAGAAAATGCAGGCTTTCCGCACCGCCGTGAACCCGGCGAAGTTTACTTTCAGCTTCTAATTCATCCAAGTCACGTCTAACCGTTGATTCAGACGTCCCTAGCTCTTGTACAAGGGTTTCTAAGGAAACAAATTTTTCCTTCAGTACCTTCTCGAGGATGAATTGTTTTCGTTCAGACTTAAGCATTTCTCCTCCTTTTGCAATCGATTACAAGGACTATTATACTCCATCTCCAAAAAATGTCAACACTTTTTATCAATTTCTATCATTTTCTTTCAAAAATTCTAAAAGTGTACAAAAAAAGAGCAGGAAAGAACTCATTTTGTTAAAAGAGTTCTTTTCCCACCCTCATATATCTTCTTTGAAGATTTTAAGCAATAAAGTGTCTAAGCATCTATTCTATCTTCGGTATGTCTTAATCATTTTTTGAAGATTGTTTCTTTTTCTTGAAACCAAACAATCCAGCAAGTAACCCAACGGCAACACCTGTTGTTGCTACTGCATATTTGGAGGAATCAGATCCAGCCACAGCTTGGCTGTTTTCTTTTTTAGGTTTGATCTCTTCTACTTTGGCTTCTTGTTTTGGAGCTGGAGTAGCTGTTGGTGCTTGCACTTGTGGACTATTGGTAGTTGTTGGAAGAACCGTTGGTCTATCCGAGAAAGTTGTTGGATTGCTTGAGCGGATATCCATTGGCATATCTGCTGCTTCTAAAATAGCTGGATCCATTCGTGACGCTAGATCTTCATATTGGGAATTCAACAGTTCCACGACACTTTGATAAGATTGCAGGATTGTGAATTCTGCTTCCAATTTTTCTTTTTTATTCTCTAAATTAGCCACAGCAGCTGATAAAACAGATTGGGCTTTGACCAATAATTCTGGAGCATTTTTAAAGTCAGAAAGACGTTTTTCAGCAGCAACCAGGCGCTCTTGCGCCGCCTTCAAGCCCTCATGCGCTTCTTGAACGACTTGGGCTTTTTCTGCTTCTTCAGCTTTTAAAAGATCTAATTTCTCACGCGCAGCCGCTAACAAATCCTTCGCTTTTTGAAGGGCTGCTTCTTTTGGCTGGATAGCTGCTTCAATCCGACCTCGAGATACATCAAGAGTCGCCTTCGCCTTTTCAACCGCATGGTCCTTGCTAACAAGAAGAATTTTGTAATTTTGGATGGTCTTTTGGACATTGGCCATCTCTACTGCCACGTTTGAATTAGCATGGCGGGCATCTTCTAACTTGCCTTGCAGGATAATGATTTGAGACTCTTGATTGGCCTTGTCTAACTTGAGATTAGCGACTTCATCAGATTTTGCTTTCACATCTGATCTTGTCGTCGTTGCGCCAGCTCCCTGACGCAATTGGTAAGCGAGTGCACTGGTTGACACTGCTGAATGGACCGGACTATGTAAGAAAGCTGCTTCTGACATAGCATTGCTTGGGTCATAAGCGACTGATAAAGCTGTCGCTTTGTTGTCTACCATTTGGAGGTAGTGACCAACCTTCGCAAAGGCCTCAGCCCCAATTTTCATATAAATGTCATTGGCATCGATTTGTGTTTCGTCTGTTGGTAGACCATATTGAGCCGCTACTTCCTGATAAGCCGCTTTTTCATTGTACCAAAAGTCTACCGCACCAGCAGGTGAGAAGCCATAAGCGATGTTCTCGTTTGGCAAATACTTAAACATATGCCAGTTGGCTTTTTTGAAGTATTCCAACTGTACTTGACTGGCTGGAAGGGAATAGGGATCCAGTTCCAATTCAGGCAAGCCGGCATTGCGACGATAGCTATTGATGGCATCCGCAATTTCAAGAGCTCGGAGGTTAGCTTGCAAAGAGCCAGACTCTCCAACCGTTAAGCCGTCTTCTTCCCGACCACGCTTGTAGAGGGCTAAAGCGCTTGCTGCAGCTTCATTGCCATTGTCAGCTAAGTGTTGCAAGTAACCTTCATAGGTTGCTTGACTTAACTGAACTGGGCTATTGGCCGCTGCTTGTTCTAAGGCTGCCAATTCTGCTTCCTTGGTAGCGATGACCGCTTTCAAATCTGTCAGACGCGTTTGAGCCAGTTGAATGTCGCTCTCAATTTGAGCCACTGTATCTGAGCCGGTTTGCTGACTCGCTTGCAAGGTTGCAAGGTAATTCTGAGATTCTCGGATACTTTGCTCGACTTGACTTTGCTCCAACAAAGCTTGGTTGAGCACATTCTCATCATTTGAAATCGGTGCTTTGACTTGGTTCAATTCATTTTGTGCTACATCGACCAAAGATTCCTGAGCAGTAACCTGATTTTCCTGTTGACGAACAGCCTCTACAACTTGATCATGTGCAGCTTCTGCTTCTCGAACTTTATTTTCTTCGATAATCACATAGGCTTGAGCCACCTTGACGTCATTTTCTGCATTCTGAACTTGGGCATCCGAAGTCGTTGCGATGAGGTTTTCCGCATCCGTCACTTCTGCTTTCTTTTCTTCCAGTTCTTGTCCAGCAGCCTTGACTTCTGTTTGAGCATCGATCACTTTTTGCTCTTGGTAGTGGACATCTTTCACCACTTGCCCTTTTTGAGCTGTGATTTGCTTCAACTCATCAACTGTAATTGGTTTTTCAACTACTTCCGTGCTGTTGGTTTCTGGATTTTCATTTTGCTTGACCTCTTCGGCATTTGCTTTGTGATGAAACATACCAGATAGGACTGTTGTTGCAGCAATCCCAGTCGTGAAAACCGATTTTCCTAATTTCTTTCCCATTAAACTCACCCCCAAAACTTAATCATTTTCTTGAAGTTTCTCTACCCCTTAGCATACCACATTTTGTTACCAATAACTAGTAGGTTTTAAAAGTTTTTTTCATAAATTTTTGAGGCAAAAGAAAAACAGCTGACGCTGTTAGTCTTCTTGTTTAATTTGTTCCAACATCTTCTCTTCTTCTGCTGTCAACTCATAGTTTTCTAGCAAGTCTGGACGACGTTCTAAGGTCTTTTTCAAACTCTGATAGAGGCGCCATTGACGGATATTTTCATGGTGCCCACTCATGAGAACATCTGGAACTGTCATTCCTCTGTATTCATAAGGCCGTGTGTATTGAGGGTATTCTAGAAGTCCAGATGAGAAACTATCATCCTGGTGACTGGACTCTTTGCCGATCACCTCTGGAATCAAGCGGACTGTCGCATCAATCATGGTCATGGCAGCAAGTTCCCCACCTGTCAGCACATAATCCCCCAGTGAAATCTCATCCGTTACCAAGGTCTTGATCCGCTCATCGTAGCCCTCATAGTGACCGCAGATAAAGATCAATTCATCTTCTTGAGCTAATTCTTCAGCATAAGATTGGTCAAAAGTCCGACCAGCTGGATCTAGCAAGATCACTCGCGGATTCTTTTTTTCGATGGCATCAAAGGTATCGAAGATTGGCTGAGCACGTAAGAGCATACCTTGCCCCCCACCATAGGGTTCATCGTCCACATGCCGCGCCTTCTCAGCATTTTCACGGAAATTATGGTAGTTGATCTCAAGGAGTCCCTTTTCACGCGCCTTTCCGACAATCGAATGCTCCAAAGGTGAAAACATCTCTGGAAAGAGAGTTAAAATATCAATCTTCATCGTCTAACCCTTCTAAGATGTCTACATCCACCCGATTTCCTGGGATATCAATATTGAGGACCACTGGTGGGATATAAGGGAGGAGAAGGTCACGTTTTCCTTTGCGTTTTACGACCCAGACATCATTGGCACCTGGTTGCAGGATCTCCTTGATCTGACCGATCAGCTGGTCATTTTCGTAAACATCAAGGCCGATGATCTCATGGTAATAAAACTCGCCATCCTCTAAATCCGTCAAGTCTTCTTCTGCAACCTTGAGGCTAAAGCCTTTGAATTTCTCGATGGCATTGATATGGTACATATCCTTAAACTTGATGATATCAAAGTTCTTGTGCTTGCGGTGACTAGCAATGATTACCGTTTGGACAAAACGATCCTTTTCATCAAAGAGAGCCAACTCTGCTCCTTTTTTAAAGCGCTCTTCCGCAAAGTCTGTCACAGACAAGACCCGCATCTCACCTTGTAAGCCTTGGGTATTGACAATTTTCCCAACATTAAAGTAGTTCATTTTATTATTTACATTCCTCTTTTAATTAGTTTATCACTACAAGTCTCTAATAATAGTTGCAATTTTTTCCGACTCTGACCACTGTAGATAGTGATGATTTCCACCTAGAATGAGTTTTGTTTTAGTACTCCAATATTCTGAATCTCTGTACTCTTTTTCTCTATATGCCTGACAAAATATGAAAATAGGAATATTATCTGCTAAGGACAAACTATCAAAATCTTCAGCGGTAATAGTTACAGATAGCTGAAATCCAGGAACTTGCTTTTCCAATTCTAAGCTCTTTTCTTCCATCAATTTCCAAATCAGTTTTTCAGTTTCAGCTTCAAATGTTGCTTGAGTTAGCCCCTTAAAATAATTTTCCGGACCACATTCTTCGATCATTCTCATTTGCTCTTCCATTTCTGGATAAGGATTTTTTGAAAAATCAGCAAACATTATATTTTTGGTTGTTGGTTCAATTGCTATCAAAGCTTGACACTTAATTGGTTTACTCATTAACTTTAAAGCCAAAACACCACTTAAACTATGAACACAAAGTATATAATTGGAAATTTCCAATCCCTTCAGGATTTCGTATACCGCTTCAACAAGATTATCCAAATTAAGTCCTGTTTGACTATGAATCGGACTCCTACCTGTATTCGGAAAATCAATCGTTAAGTAACCCATTGAGGAAGGAAGTTTTTCAAGTATTGGTAGGAAATTTTCATAACTTGGTATCAAACCAGCACCATTTAAACAAACTAGTATTTTATTTCCCTTTTTATAAGTAACAGATAGACAACCAATCTTTGTAGATACTTCAAATCGGTTCATATCAAAATAACTCCTTCTGAACAACCATTCACTTAACATTCTTAGGTTTTATTTTATCACGTTCAAGGGATTTTCTCAAATGCCCTTTTTTACTAAAAAACCTTCCAAATCTTGTTCATGCTGATACTTGATGGCTGCCTTCTTGTCTTTTTCAAAAATGGTCTTCGTTAGGTCGATATGGTTAATAGCTGCAATTGCCACTGTGTAGTGAATGATATCTGCCAACTCCTTTGCCAATTCCTCGTTTGAATCTTGGACACCCTCTTTTCTACCTGAACGTCCATTTAAAACCTCAGCGACTTCTCCAACTTCTTCTACTAGTTTGATAAAAAGTCCTTCTTCTGTTCTAGATTGTTGGTAATGATCAAGTAAGTATTCCTCTAGTTGTCTAACTGTTAAATCTCTCATTCCTTCTCCTTGCAAAAAAAGCGAGACCTTGTCCCGCTTTTCTTATTTTTCGTCAATAACGATTCTTACTTTTTTATCTTCAGTTGGGACAGAGTAGACAATCGTTCTTATCGCAGAAATGGTGCGACCTTTTCGACCGATTACACGACCAACATCGCTAGGATCAAGGTCAAGGTGGTACTCCAAGAACTCAGGAGTATCTTCGATCTTGATGGTTAAGGCATCCGGTTGTGAAATCAAGGGTTTCACAATTGCAATAATAAGATTTTCAATCGTATCCATACATCAACCTACTTAAAAAATTATTTTGAGAATTTAGAATCGTGGAATTTCTTCATCACACCAGCTTTTGAAAGGATGTTGCGAACTGTATCTGAAGGTTGAGCTCCATCAGCCAACCATGCAAGAACGCGGTCTTCTTTCAAAGTTACTTGGTTTTCTTCAACAAGTGGATTGTAAGTTCCAACTGTTTCGATGAAACGTCCATCACGTGGTGAACGTGAATCTGCTACGTTAATACGGTAGTAAGGTTTTTTCTTAGAACCCATACGAGTCAAACGAATTTTAACTGCCATTTTTATAAGTCTCTTTTCTATTATTTTAATTTTCGGTGAAATAGACAAGCTATTTAGCACATGATCTATTATAACACATTTTATAGAGCTGTCAAGAAAAAAACTTGACAGTATTTAAAATTTTTTATTTTATCAGTAAATCGGCGATTTCTTGATAGTTTCTAACAGTATAAGTCGGCACTACCTGGCTGGTATTTTCCTTATGATCAGGGTTATACCAGACGGTATCGATCCCCGCAGCATTTCCTCCTGCGATATCCGCCGTCAAAGAATCTCCGATCATGAGGGTCTCTTCCTTGCTGAAACCTGGAATCAGTTGGCCAACTTTGTCAAAAAATGCAGGTTCTGGTTTCTGAGTATGAAGCTGCTCAGAGATAAAGACCTCTTTGAAATAAGGTGCGATTGTAGAATGAGCCAAGCGTCCTTCTTGAATGGCAGTCACTCCGTTCGTTGCACCATAGAGCTGGTAACCTGCTTTTTCAAGTCGAGCCAGTAAGTCCTCCGCACTGGGGAAAGACTGCCCCTGAAGACTAATGTAATCTTGGTAGCGAAGAGCCATCTCAGCCCCATCAACAGTAATCCCAAAGTGGGCAAACCCAATCGCAAACCGACTATCCACGAGCTCTTGCTTGGTCAATTTCTTTTGTTCCAAATCCTTCCAGAGCCCTTGGTTCATGGGTTTGTAGTAATCCTTAAAGGCCTGTACATCTGGAAAATTCATGTCTTCTAACATCTGCGTCAAGGCTGTTTCTTCAGCAGATTCAAAGTCCAACAAGGTATGGTCCAAATCAAAAAGTAAAAATCTATATGCCATTACAAACGATCCTTTAATTTTTCTACAAATAAATAGGCTGCTGGGCAAGTGAGGGTATTCTTGATGGTCAGATGGTTGATCTGATAAATCTTCTTGCGATCCGTGTGAGGAAATTCCCGACAAGCCTTAGGCCGAACATCATAAATGGAACAGAGATTGTCTCCACCAAGAAAGGGGCAAGGCATGGATTTAAAAACCTTGTCCCCATCTTCGTCAACTTGAAGAAATTCTGCCTCAAAGGCAGGAAGCTTCATCTTGAAATATTTGGCGATCCGCGTAATATCGGCTTCCTTAAAATCGGGCCCTAAGGTTTTGCAGCAATTGGCACAAGCCGTACAATCGATTTCTTGGAAAACTTCATCGTGGATTTCTTGCGCTAGTTTATCTAAATTCTTAGGTGGCTTCTTCTTGAGATTCGCCAATACCTTGCGGTGCTCCTTTTGCTTTTGGAGAGCTAACTGATGGTATTTTTCAATATCAATTTCCTGTGTCATCCTCTATTTCCTCTTTTAAACAATAGAAGCATTATACCACAAAGAACGTGAAAAAAGATAGATCTTGCGATCTATCTCACTTGATTAATCCGTTACAGCGCCTGTTCCATCTAGGCTCCAAGTGTCTTCGACATAAGGAGTAAATTGAGTTATTGTTTTCTCAAATCCTTCAACAACAATCAAATAAACCTTGTCATCTTTTTGGAATACCCAACCAGCAACCTGCAGGCCTGACTTGAGAAATATATGTATTTTAAGCGATTCATTTCCCCCAACAGTTGTCGTAGATTTTGTCATTTTCTCAACAATTTTATAGTCATTCCACTTACTCTCCAATCTTTGAGCTATTAGCTCTGCATTAAATTCCACTCCTTCGGCGACATGTGCTTTTTCTCTAGTGGCAGCATTTAAAACAATAATATTGAAGGCGTTTTTATCTGTATACTGAATATTATCTCCGACTTGGATACTATCATTCTTTTTCCAGTCACTTGGAATATTGACATAGCCATAATCTGCTGATCCAATTCGTTTCATTTTCACATTCCCCTTATCACTATCTGGAATTTTTTTCTCTACATTACTACTTGATGTTGTAGTCTCTTTCACCACATTCGTGGAACTAGATGCTGCTGATGATTTACTAGACGCTTTCTTTGGACTAGTACAAGCAGAAAGGCTTACAACAGACAAAAACGTAACAGACGCGAGTAGGAACTTTTTTTTCATATTCTCTCCTCAATGATGTATTTTCTTTCCACTAGTCTACCATGATTTTCTAGGATTTGAAAGTGCGATTTCTATAGCATAAAGAGACTAGAAATAATTCTAGCCTCTCTTCATCAATCCGTCACAGCGCCTGTTCCATCTAGACTCCAAGTGTCTTCAATGTATGGGATAAAGGTTTTCAAGGTTTCTGCATCTCCTTCAAAAGAAATGGTATAAACTTTTTCACCCTTCTGGAAGATCCAAGTAATCAGGTATTGTCCAGATTTCATGACAATTTGAAGCTGGTAAGCATCCAGACCTGAGACTTTAGTCCGCGCTCCCGTCATCTTTCCAACATCCTGGTTATCTTGCCACATTACGGCCAGTTTCTTGGCTAAAAATTCTGCATTAAACTCGATATCCGCAGGAACTTTGGCCTTTTCCCGCGTAAAGCTGTTCAAGGTGACAATATTATAGCCGCTCCCATCCGTATACTGGACAGCTTCTGTCCCATCGATATCCGTGAATTTGAACCATTTACTTGGAATATCGATGTATCCATAATCTGCATTTCCAATCCGCTTGGTTTCTTGACTGGAAGAATTTTTCTTTGTAGAAGAAGTATCCTTTGACGAAGAGCTGCTTGTTTGCTTTTCGACTTTGCTGCTACTCTCTTTTGTAGAAGAAGCTGCTGTGTCCTTTTGAGTGGTGTGACTACAAGCCATTAATGTGCAGGCAGAAAGAATCGTCAATGATGTGACCAATAATTTACGTTTCATGTTCAACCTCCTTGAGAACGTTTTCTTTCATCTAGTCTACCATGAAAGTGGGTATTTTAAAATAGGATAAGTGTCACATCTGATCCAACCTTTCTAATTCAGTCTATTTCTTTTGAACCTAAAACAAAAGTGCCCTTTTGAGGCACTTTAAATGTTATTCTTCATCCATTGACAAGACAGATAAGAAGGCTTCCTGTGGTACTTCTACAGATCCGATCGCCTTCATCCGTTTCTTACCAGCTTTTTGCTTTTCAAGAAGCTTGCGTTTCCGTGAGACGTCCCCACCATAACACTTGGCCAAGACATTCTTACGAAGGGCCTTGATATCTGTACGGGCCACGATCTTATGACCGATCGCTGCTTGGATAGGCACTTCAAACTGTTGACGAGGGATAATCTTCTTGAGCTTCTCAACGATCAACTTACCACGTTCATAAGCAAAGTCTTTGTGAACGATAAAGCTGAGGGCATCGACGGTATCGCCATTGAGAAGGATATCCATTTTGACCAATTTAGAAGGACGGTATTCAGACAACTCATAGTCAAAGCTTGCATAGCCACGAGTAGAAGATTTCAATTTATCAAAGAAATCAAAGACAATTTCCGCTAGTGGGATTTGATAGATGACATTCACCCGATTTTCATCGATATAATCCATGGTCACAAAATCACCGCGTTTCCGTTGGGCTAATTCCATGACAGCCCCGACAAACTCTTGCGGCACCATGATTTGTGCTTTGACATACGGTTCTTCGATCGAAGCGATCTTGGTTGGATCTGGAAACTCAGAAGGATTTGAGACATCCAGTGCTTCTCCATCTGTCAAATTGACCTTGTAGATTACAGACGGTGCTGTCATGATCAAGTCAATATTGAACTCACGTTCCAAGCGCTCCTGAATAACGTCCATATGAAGAAGTCCCAAGAAACCACAACGGAAACCAAATCCAAGAGCTTGAGAAGTTTCCGGTTCAAATTGTAGACTAGCGTCATTCAATTGCAATTTTTCCAAAGCTTCACGAAGATCATTGTATTTGTTAGATTCGATTGGGTAAAGACCGGCAAAGACCATTGGATTCATTTGCTTGTAACCATGAAGAGGCTCACTTGCTGGATTGGTCGCTAGGGTCACCGTATCCCCCACACGGGTATCCGCAACAGTCTTGATAGAGGCCGCAATATAGCCAACGTCTCCAGTCGCAAGGAAATCGCGTCCAACTGCTTTAGGAGTAAAAATCCCAACTTCTGTGACATCAAAGGTCTTACCATTGCTCATGAGCTGGATCTTATCGCCTGGTTTGACCATTCCATTAACCACTCGGACCTGAAGGATTACTCCACGATAGGCATCATATACAGAGTCAAAGATCAAGGCTTGAAGAGGGGCTTCAACATCCCCAGTCGGTGCTGGAACTTTCTCAACAATCTGCTCCAAAATCTCTTCAATCCCGATACCAGCCTTGGCAGAAGCTAAGACTGCCTCACTAGCATCTAGACCGATGACATCTTCTACTTCTGTGCGCACCCGTTCTGGATCTGCAGCTGGCAAGTCAATCTTGTTAATGACTGGAAGAATTTCCAAATCGTTATCCAGCGCTAAGTAGACATTGGCTAGGGTCTGAGCTTCAATCCCTTGAGCCGCATCCACTACGAGAATGGCACCCTCACAGGCAGCGAGCGACCGCGAAACCTCATAGGTAAAGTCCACGTGTCCTGGTGTGTCAATCAAGTGGAAGATATAGGTTTCCCCATCTTTAGCCGTGTAGTTCAACTCGATGGCATTAAGCTTGATGGTAATCCCACGTTCCCGTTCCAAGTCCATACTATCTAGGAGTTGGGCTTGCATCTCCCGACTAGACACGGTTTCGGTTTTTTCTAAAATTCGATCGGCCAAGGTTGACTTTCCATGGTCAATATGGGCGATGATCGAGAAGTTCCGAATCTTCTCTTGTCGTTTTTTTAATTCTTCAAAATTTGGCATAATCATCTTCCTAGTAAATTTAATCGTACTCTTCATTATAACAAAAAAGATAGGCCTTTGCCTATCTTAATTCATTATTTTCAAAAATCGCTTCTGCGTTTTATTACCCTCATAGCCTATTCGTTCGTAAAAGAGATGAGCTTCTTTTCGATGAGAGGCAGAATTTAAACGGATAAAAGCATAATGCTTGCTTTTGGCAAGTTCTTCAACTCGCTCCATCAATTGGCGACCGATCCCACGTCCTTGTGCAGATGGAAAAACCGCAAGACCCAAAATATTTAGACCGGCGTCACTATAAAGACTTTCATAAACCTCTGCTTCAACATAACCAAGAATATGGCCTGTTTGGTCCTCTTCGTAAACAAAACAAAAGTGACCCGGGTCTGGCAGATTGAATGTTTCGATCTGAGCTGCCACTTTCTCAAGGGTCGTATCATACCCCAATGCTTGGTGACACAAATCTCGAATTTGACCTGCATCTTCGACTTGAACGCTACGAATCATGCCACAACCTCCATGAATTCTTTGATTTTATCTTAGACCTTTTTCCTCAAAAAGTAAAGGGAAAATAAATAAAATTTCAACGAAAAATACGATTTATATCAAATCAATCTTTTTTCACATTTATCAGGGATTTCTATTTACTTTTTCGATTTAATTCATTATAATAGAAAAGGTAAATACAAGGAGGTGAGTACGTTGGCTAGAGGTCGTGGAAAAGCAAGTCCTCAAGACAAAGAGGCATTACGGATTATATCGGAAAAGATCAGAGAATTACTGAAAGAACAAGGAAAAAAACAGATCGAATTATCTCGTATTACTGGAATTCCTGCTAGCACCTTGACTGGATATGTAAAAGGAACTTCTCTTCCCGTTCCTGAAAATTTGGAGAAGATTGCTGCCTTTTTTCAGGTAGCAGTTGCTGAAATTGACCCTCGATTACGAAATGATTTTGTGGTCATTGATTCAGAGATTGAGAGATTGTATAAACAGCTCGATGAGGGAAATCAAGAAATTCTTCTTTCTTATGGAAAAAGTCTCTTGACCCATCAAAAAGAAAGACAGAAGATTGAAAAGCAATACCACTCTTATTCTGTCTATGATTCTTTTGCAGCATATCAAAATCAGAAGCAAGCTGATATCGTCTGGTTTGATCAAAAGATTCCTTACGATCTGGCTTTTTGGATTCATACGGATTCCCTAGAGCCCAAATATGAAAAAGGAGCCGTTGTGTTAGTCAAGCAAACCTATTACGATCAGGCAGGGGCTATTTATGCCATTGATTTTGATGGGCAAACGTTGATCAAACGTGTCTTTCGTGAGTCCAACGGGGTACGACTCGTTTCCCTCAATAAGAAATATAGTGATCAGATCATTCCACTAGATGAGGAACCTGGGGTGATTGGAAAAGTGATTGATGGCTTTGTTCCTCTTAATTTGGAGGAGATCAAATGATTCAATTAATCGCGATTGACTTGGACGGAACTCTCTTGCATGAAGATAAGTCACTGTCTAAAGGCAATATTGAAGCTCTTCACAAGGCCCATGAAGCGGGCTATGATATTGTGATCTGTACGGGACGTCCCTTAGCGGGGGTCCGTCCCATCTTTGAAGAGATTGGTCTTCCGGATGGCAACTATTATATGATTATCAATAACGGGTGTACAACTTTGTCTACTAAGAATTGGGAAATCATTGGCAAGGAAGAATTAAGCCTTGAGGACATGCACCGGTTGCATATTTTGACGAAAGATTCAGACGTCCAGCTGACCTTATTTGACATGGATCACTACTTAGTGGTAGCACCTGAAGCCAGTGAACTGGTTACGATGGATGCGGGCATTGTTAATAGTAAACCGACACCTGTCTCAGAAGAAGATCTACCCAACCTTGTTCCTATTTTTCAAGCCATGTACGTAGGAGCTCCTTCTGCTATTGATGCCTTTCAAGCTCAGCACGAGGCTGCATTAGAAGCTGATTTTAATACTGTTCGTTCACAGAATATCCTATTTGAAATCCTTCCAAAAGGTGCGAGTAAGGCATCTGCTCTTCAAGCATTAAGTCAAACTTTAGGCTACAGTCGAGACCAGGTTATGGCTCTTGGAGATGCTAATAATGACCTTGAAATGCTTCGTTTTGCTGGCTATAGCGTCGCTATGGGAAATGGCAATGCTGCTGTCAAGGAAATAGCTGACTTCATCACCTTGACTAATGATGAGGATGGCGTGGCCCATGCTATTCACAAATTAATTGAAACTGAAAAAGGAGAATGATTATGAAATACGCAAATCTGTTGGACCGTTTTATTACCTATGTAAAGGTCAACACACGTTCAGATGAAAACTCTACAACCACTCCAAGTACCCAATCACAAGTTGATTTTGCAACCAACGTCTTGATCCCTGAGATGAAACGCGTGGGTCTTCAAAACGTCTACTATTTGCCAAACGGCTATGCCATTGGGACACTTCCAGCTAATGATCCAAGCTTTACACGCAAGATTGGATTTATCTCTCACATGGACACCGCTGACTTCAATGCGGAAAATGTCAATCCTCAAATCGTTGAGAATTATGATGGGGGTGTCATTGCTCTAGGGGATTCTGGTTTCACACTGGATCCAGCTGATTTTGCTCATTTGAACAACTACAAGGGACAAACCTTGATTACGGCGGACGGTACTACTCTTCTGGGAGCAGATGATAAATCTGGTATAGCTGAAATTATGACGGCTATCGAATATCTGACAGCGCATCCTGAAATCAAACACGGGGAGATCCGTGTCGGCTTTGGTCCAGATGAAGAAATCGGCGTCGGAGCAGATCAATTTGATGCAGAAGATTTTGATGTAGACTTCGCCTATACGGTTGATGGCGGTCCTCTTGGGGAGCTTCAATACGAAACTTTCTCAGCAGCCGGAGCTGAAATCACCTTCAAAGGACGCAATGTCCACCCAGGTACAGCCAAAGGTCAAATGATCAATGCCCTTCAATTGGCCATTGATTTCCATAATAAACTACCTGAAGGAGCACGTCCTGAATTGACAGAGGGCTATGAAGGCTTCTACCACTTGATGAACATTGAAGGAACTGTTGAGGAAGCAAGTGCCAGTTACATCATTCGGGACTTTGAAACTGAAAGCTTTGAGAAACGCAAAGACCTCATGACATCTATTGCGGATCAGATGAATGCAGAGCTCGGTAGCGAACGCGTTCTCCTCACCCTCAAAGATCAGTACTACAACATGAAGCAAGTGATTGAAAAAGATATGACGCCGATTACCCTTGCTAAGGAAGTCATGGAAGATCTTGGCATCACTCCAATCATTGAACCGATCCGCGGTGGTACAGATGGGTCTAAAATTTCCTTTATGGGAATTCCTACACCAAACATCTTTGCCGGTGGCGAAAATATGCACGGTCGCTTTGAATACGTTAGCCTCCAAACCATGGAACGCGCTGTTGATACCATTATCGGTATTGTGACCAAAAAATAAGAGAGAAAGTAAAAAGAGGCTGGGACAAAAGTCCTAGCCTCTTAATTGTTTTTGGATTTTCGAGCAAGACGCAGTGGTTGAGTGGGCTCTACTACGCTGATTTCATCAGCTTTT
>JAGZKI010000017.1 GCA_018365265.1 Streptococcus parasanguinis
TCTACTACGCTGATTTTATCAGCTTTTACAGCCCTACTCAACTGTGCGGAGGTGGGACGACGAAATCGAATTCTAACGAATTACCGATTTCTGTCCCACGCTCTCTTTTGCTTTCTAAAGGCCCCTCTTAGTCGCAATTTCTTTAGAATTAAGGTACAATAAGAATACAACTTTACACGTATTGGAGGAGCAGATGTTTAAGTGGATGAGACGCCTGATTGGCATGGTGATCGTTTTATTTATTTTATTAGTGGTCCTGTTGGTTCCTGGATCTATTCCTGAAGGGGAGCAGCTGAGAAATGTGCAGGCAGGGAGTTCTTTGATTGAGCTGGCTCAAAATGCAGTTTCAAATGCTTCTGTGAGCACTGAAGGGGTCTCAACTGAGCTAAGTCTCAATTCAGTGCAATTGAGTCAGGTCGTAAAAACAAGTGCTGGATCCGCCCTTGACAATTCTGACTATCAAAAGATGTCACTAGGAATGGATGGCAATGACCTTCACGTCAAAGTTCCTGTATCATTAGGGCCAGTCGATAGCTATCTAGATTTAACCATGACCGGTCAAGTCGAAAACAATGTCATGAATTTGACTGTGACCGGTGCTAAATTAGGGAAAATGCCCATTCCAAAATTCTTGGTTCTCAACTATTTGAAGGATCAATCCAATCAAAATGGAAGTGGCTTCACGGTTAATGGTGATCAAATCACCCTTGAGATCCCTCAAGCAGGCTATAGTATCTCAAAAGCGAGAGTGGAAAATGGCAATGCTAAGGTAACCGTTAGTATATCCTTGTTTTAAGTCTTTGTAATTGGAGTTGTCATGCTTGTCTTTGAATTTTGTGCAGAGAATTTAACTTTTATTGATAAGGCGATTGCTGCTGGGGCAGGTCGCATTGAACTGTGTGACAACCTGGCAGTAGGCGGGACCACACCGAGTATAGGTGTGATCAATGAAGCAATCAAACTGACAAGAGAGAAGTCCGTGGATCTATGTGTGATCATTCGGCCCCGTGGTGGAGATTTTGTCTACACTGATCCAGAAGTCGAAGCTATGCTGACGGATATTCGTGCTACGAAAGAAATAGGGATTACTTGTTTTGTGCTGGGTGCGCTGACGAGTGATCGAAAGTTGGACAAGAGGGTCATGCAGCTTTTACTTGCAGCCTGTGGAGAGGCAGAGGTGGTCTTTCATATGGCCTTTGATGAGTTAGCTCATACAGATCAGCTAGAAGCGATTGAGTGGCTTTCTGATCAGGGTGTAGCCCGCATTTTAACACGAGCTGGAAGTCCAGGTGACCCACTAGAGCAACGTTTTGCACACTATCATCGTTTATTAGATGCGGCTAAGGGAAAGATTCAGATCCTACCAGGTGGAGGTGTGACCCTTGACAATCGTCAGCTCTTTTTGGAACAATTGGGTGTTTGTCAACTGCATGGCACGCGCATCGTGTTTTAAAAAAGAAACGCTCACTGCCTGAAGTAGTTTTGAAGATCCGTTATCAAGGTTGGAGACGTTGTTTCCAGCCTCTTCTAGTGCAAAAATGAATAAGGGAGAGAAAATGTTTTTAGAGCATTATTTTGACCGATACACCTTTCAGCCAGAAAAGGGATTGGCTTTTGGATTTGAAAAGAGAGGGGCAGGCTATGAGTACCAGTGTCCCGTCTTATCGGACTCTTTTCTCTTAAAGGTCCGTGTCTGCGACCAGAAGATATCTTTTCAGGTCTATGATCAGGATACAGGGGACGAGTATATCCAGATCCATCAGGAACAGCTACAAGGAAATTTCGTTGGCCAAGTCAGAGAAGCTTGTCAGGAAAGTCTTGCAAGGATTCGCCAAGCTTGTTTTGAGGTAGAGAAATTTCTCTATCCTCAAGCCAAGCGTCTCATGGCCTATATCTCTCTGTACTATCAGGGAACGATTGAGTATTTGTGGGAGAGATCTCCAGAATCTGGTGCCATTCGCCACCGAGACACCCTCAAGTGGTATGGTGTCTTTATGACCATTGATTGGAAAAAACTAGATGCTGGCAAGTCTGGGAAAATAGAAGTTTTGAATGTTAAGTCTGATCAAGTAGCCCGTTTCATCCAGCAGAAGGGGATTTATCCAGCTTTTCATATGAATAAAAAATATTGGGTGAGTATCCCCTTAGATGGAACAATTGCTGATGAGGAGTTGTTTGCTCTAGTGGATAGTAGTTGGCAACTCACAAAAAAGGGGAAATAAGATGAATCTGTTGAGGAAATTATCTTGGTTTTTTAATTTAGAGAAGAAGCGATACTTGATCGGGATAGGGGCCTTGATCTTGGTTAGCTTTTTAAATCTCATTCCTCCAAGAATCATGGGCCTTGTGATCGATTTGATCGATAAAAGAAAGCTGACACTGGGGCAGTTAGTTATGGATATTGCCCTTTTGGTCCTCGCAGCTCTAGCCATGTATGGCCTTCGTTTTGTTTGGAGACGCTATATTTTTGGGACGGCCAATAAGTTGGCTCGGATCTTGCGTTATCGTTTGTTTAAGCAATTTACGCTCATGTCTCCGTCTTTTTATCAGAGTTATCGGACAGGGGATCTCATGGCCCATGCCACCAATGATATCAATGCGGTGACTATGTTTGCTGGTGGCGGGGTTATGTCTGCAGTGGATGCTTCTGTGACCGCCTTGGTGACCCTAGTTAGCATGTTTTTCATGATTGATTGGCGCTTAACCCTCTTAGCTATTTTGCCTCTACCGGTTATGGTGGTAGTGACTTCAACTATTGGCCGTAAAAACCACAAAGCCTTCAAAGAGGCCCAAGAAGGATTCTCAGAGCTGAACAACTTTGTCCAGGAATCAGTATCAGGAGTCAAAGTGACCAAATCCTTTGGCTTTCAGGCAGATGAGATTCAGGCTTTTGAAAAAACCAATCAGATGGTCTTTTCAAAAAATATGACTTCAGCCGGTTACAATGCTTTGTTTGATCCGACTACTCTTCTTTTTGTCGGTCTCTCCTATGTTTTGACGCTCTACTTCGGGGGGCTATTTGTTCAGGAAGGAAGCCTGACGGTTGGACAAATCGTAACCTTTATTACCTATCTCAATATGCTCGTCTGGCCCCTTCAAGCCATGGGCTTCTTGTTTAATATTAGTCAGCGTGCTAGCGTCTCCTATGATCGGATTGAGACACTTTTAGCAGAAACACCTGATATCCAAGATCCAAGTCAACCAGTTACAGTCATTCAAAACGGAGATTTGGAATATGACATTGAAGAATTCGCCTATGAGAAAGAGCCTGTCCTTGAGAACGTTGCCTTTCATTTAGAAAAAGGGCAAACCCTTGGAATTGTAGGACCAACTGGATCTGGAAAGACTACCTTGTTGCGTCTCTTGCTTAGAGAGCATGACTTGGAGCAGGGAGATATTTTGCTCAATGGAATCTCCATCAAACATTATCGCTTAGAGGATCTTCGAAGCTTGATCGGCTATGTCCCTCAGGATCAGATCCTTTTTGCCATGACCATTCGTGAGAATGTAGCTTTTTCAGATCCACAGATCGAGGAAGAAGAGGTAATGAAGGCTCTGAGAACTTGTGGAGTCTATGAGGATATTCTGGTCATGCCAGACCAGATGGAGACAGTGTTAGGAGAGAGAGGGGTCTCTCTTTCTGGCGGGCAAAAGCAAAGAATTGCCATGAGTCGAGCATTGGTCATGAATCCTGAGATCTTGATTCTGGATGATTCCCTGTCTGCAGTAGATGCTAAAACGGAGCACCAAATCATTGAAAATATGAAGCTAGAACGCAAGGGGAAAACAACGATCATTACAGCCCACCGCCTATCAGCGATCGTTCATGCGGATTTGATTCTAGTAATGGAGAATGGACAGATCAAGGAGCGAGGAAATCACGAGGAATTAATGGCTCAAAAAGGTTGGTACTATGAAACCTACCAAGCCCAACAATTATCAGAAGAAATGGAGGGAAAGCTGAATGAAAACATCTGAAGCTCATGTGATGAAGCGGCTCTTGACTTACATGTGGCGTTATAAATGGCTAACAGCCCTAGCCTTAGCCTTTACCTTTCTAACTAGTCTGTTATTGACGGCGATCCCACTTGCAGCTCGCTGGTATATTGACCACCTAGTGGATCCAACAGAAGCAGGCTCACCAGTTTTGACAGCTTTTCAGTTTTTGATTCTCTACTATGGGTTATTCATTGGGCGCGTGCTGGCAACTTATCTGAGTCAGTTAACCTTTGCGCGTGTATCCAATTCTATCGTAAGAGACATTCGTCTAGATATTTTCCAAAATCTTCAAAGGCTGGGTATGTCCTTTTATGACCAGACAGCAGCAGGTTCGATTGTTTCGCGCGTGACCAATGATACCCAGGCAGTCGCAGACATGTTTTCTACGGTCTTTTCAAGCCTGGTTTCATCCTTTTTACTCTTTCTAGTCACTCTTGTAACCATGTTTAGCTTGGACTGGCATTTGACTATTTGGATCCTGCCTTTTCTTCCCATTATTTGGTTTTCCATTCGTCTCTATCGCAAGTTATCCAATCGCTTGGTCAAGATGACACGACAAAAATTATCAGATATCAATGTGAAATTATCGGAATCCATTGAAGGAATGCGGATCGTACAGGCCTTTCGTCAAGAAAAGCGCTTGACGGATGAATTCGAACAGATAAATGGGGAACATTTAGACTATGCCAACCGATCTGTGGATGTCAATTCCCTCTTTTTGAGGCCAGCTATGACCCTGTTACAGGTTCTGGCTTATGCGGTTATTCTAACCTTTTTCGGCCTAAATTGGCAGTCCTCTGGCTTTACAGCAGGTCTTATCTATGCCTTTATCCAGTATGTTAGCCAGCTTTTCCAGCCCTTGATTGATGTCACCCAAAATTTTGCAACCTTGCAGACCTCAACCATTTCTGCAGGGCGTGTCTTTGAAATGATGGATCGAGATGACTACGAGCCAAAGCAAGCTGGTAGCCTGAAAGAAATCGAGCGGGGAGATATTCGCTTTGACCATGTATCTTTTTCTTATGATGGCAAACGGGATGTCCTAAAAGATATCTCCTTTGAGGTTAAAAACGGACAAACCATCGCTTTTGTTGGTCATACTGGTTCTGGTAAATCCTCTATTATCAATCTCTTCATGCGCTTTTATGAATTTGATCGTGGCCAGATCTTGATTGATGGACAGGATATCAAGAACTACAGCCAGGAAGCCTTGCGCAAGTCCATCGGTTTAGTGTTGCAAGAACCCTTCCTCTATCATGGAACCATTGCTTCTAATATCCGAATGTATCATGAAGAACTGACAGATGAGGAAATCCGACAAGCAGCTGCATTTGTGGATGTAGCAGACTTTATTGAGAGTCTACCCGGTGGCTATGATCATCCGGTAACAGAGCGGGGTTCTACCTTATCGACTGGTCAGCGTCAGCTTCTGGCTTTTGCTCGGACCATTGCTGCCCAGCCTAAGATCCTCATTTTGGATGAGGCCACTGACAATATCGACCAAGAGACGGAAGAGATGATCCAAAATTCTCTGAAGAAGATGCGCCAAGGGCGGACAACCATTGCCATTGCCCATCGCCTTTCTACCATCCAAGATGCCGATTGCATCTATGTTCTCGATAAAGGAAAAATCATCGAATCAGGCAACCACGACCAACTCATTGCTCTAGGAGGAACGTATAAGAAAATGTATGACCTCCAGGCTGGTATGATGAAATAAGGATAAACAAGGTCTAAATGCAAATTTAACCTTGTTTTTCTTACTTGAAAGCTGTAAAATAAAGAAAAGAAAAGAAAAGAAAAAGGGAGCATACACCATGTCAAACGATCTGATCATGATGGGAGTTGTGATTGTCTTATTTTGACTCTATTTCACCCTTCAAGTCGAGCTTAATAAAGTCAGAAATCAATTTACCCACTATCTTCTAAAACCAGGTAGCATCTCCAAGGAACAAAAAGAGAAGTACCTCAAAGAACCAGAGATGGAAGCGATTCGCTTAATTCGCATCGACTATCGGATTGGCCTTCAAAATGCCAAACTTGTCTATGAGCACTTAAAGAAATAAGAAAACCCTCGTATAGTCTATACGAGGGTTTCTCTTTCAAAAAAAGGCGTCAGCTTTGGTAAAACGTTGGCAACATCTGCTGATTGGATTTTTGCTAGTTGATAGGGACAAGGAGTGATGTAGGCTGCTTCAAAAAAATCAAGAGAGAGTCCACTGTGTTTTAAGGCAGCAAGAGATTTGACCTGATGAAGATCTACTAGGATCCCATCGTGGGTCAGGGTCAGATGAGGAAGAAGCGGAGATTGGATCATCAAGGTCTTTAGACTGGCTTCTTCCTCTTTTTTTCTAGTTAGGAGTCGCTTTTTATTGGTCAGATACATACCGTTATCAATGTAGAGACTCAAAGCCTTTTGCATAATAAGGTTGCTATCATAGTCCAGAATTGTCTTATAGGTCAAGACAGGTTTAAGAAGGGCTTGGGGAAGGATCATGGAAGTGATGCGAAGAGCAGAAAAGAGATTGGTCGAAAAAGATTTGATGTAGATGACCCGGTTCTTTTGATCCAAATAATGAAAAGATGGAGCATTGCTGCCATCAAGATCTCCCAGATAGTCGTCCTCAACAAGGTAGACATCATATTGATCAGCTAGTTGCAAGATGGCTTCTTTCTCCTTGGTAGAATAGCTATGACCAAGTGGGTGGTGAAAACGGGGGATCGTGTAGAAAAATTTGATGTGGGCACTCTTAAAAATCTCTTCGAGTTCCTCAAGGTCAATACCCGTTAAATTGCGTTGAATGGTCCGGTAGGCAAGTTGCTGCGAATCTAAGAGTTGGTTCATCCGATGATAAGTCGGTTGCTCGATCAAGATCTGAGATTTTTTATTGGGAAAGTCAATCTGGCTGAGGATATTGAGTGCCTGTTGTGTACCAGCAGTCAAAACAATCTGATCCGCAGTCGTATAAATACCTTCTTCCTTTAATAAGCCTTGAATGGATTGGCGTACTTCTAGTAAGCCTGCTTGGTCCGAAAAGTTATTGAAAAGATAATTCTCCCGACCAATCAAGGTTTCATTGATACAGGTCCGGAAGTCCTCAAAAGCCTGATTACGGTCTTTCTCTAATTTTAGTGGAAGATCTTCATGTTGATCAGGTGCTTGCTCCAAAACATAGTAGCCACTTTGAGGCTTAGCATAGAGGAAGTGCTGGTAAGTCAAGTCCAGCAAGGCTCGTTGCACCGTGTCCTTACTACAAGAAAATTGACTGGCTAATTGACGAACAGAAGGAATTTTCTGTCCGGTTTCCAGCTCTCCATCTTGAATGGCTTTTTTTAGAACATGAATAATTTCTTGGTATTTGCTCTTCTTCATCTTGACTGTCCCCATACAGTTTTTTACTATTGTACAGAAAAAATAACAAAAAAACCACTCCGAAGAGTGGTGAGCGTATTACATAAAGTAAACGATGGCTAAATACTGAAGGGCAGAAGCAGCAAGGATGAAGAGGTGCCAAATCATATGGAAATAGGGTTTTTTCTTGGCATAAAAGCCAGCTCCCACCGTGTAGCACAGACCGCCCATGAGCATGAGCCCCCAGAAGATAGGGGTAGTTTGACTAACAATTTGGGGAATAATAAAGATAACCAACCAGCCCATGATCAAGTAAAGAGCTAGGCTGAATTTTTCATTGACTTTTTTAGCAAAGATTTTGTAGAGAATACCAAAGATAGTGGTTCCCCATTGGATTAAGATAATGCTGTAGCCCATCCAGTTGTTCATCAAGGTAAGGACAACCGGTGTGTAACTACCTGCGATCGCAATGTAGATCATGGAATGGTCGATAATGCGAAGCACATACTTTTGAGGTGAATCGTAAGACATGGCATGGTAGATAGTCGAAGACAGAAACATCAAAAAGAGACTAATCACAAAGATAGAAGTCCCAAAAGCACTGAGAAGACCGTGTTGCTCAAAGCTATAAACAGCTGAGATCGGAAGCAGGATCAACATGAGGAGGGCGCCAACAGCATGGGTTACGCTATTGGCGATCTCTTCTCCAAAAGATAATTTTTTACTTAGTTTCATGGTGTAATTCATCAGTTTCTTCCTCCGTATTTAATGGTTGAATATAAGATAGGGTTTCAAGATAAAGTTGAACCGTCTGACAGGCAGAGCGAATGATGGGAGCGATCGGCTCTTTTTTCTCATTGAGATAAGCAACAAAGCTATTATAGAGAAGGTCTGAGCTCGCCTGGTCCTGCAAGAAATTTAAGGTAGAAGCGATCTCCTGAATAGAAAAGACCGTTTTCAAGGTTGTAATAGCGATCAAGCGAGCTACCTGTCTACGCTGGTATTTCTTCTTTTCTGGTTTTTCGACATAACCATGTTTTACGTAATTGTTGATCATGGCAGCCGTCAAGCCCTTGTCTGAAGAAGAGAGGACAGGTGCACAGGTTTTATTGACATAAAGCAGGACCTGGTCGAGATAGAGGTCTAGATCGGGCAGGTCCTCCCAGGTTGGATAGGAAAAAATGAACACTAAATCTTCACCTTTCTTTAATCTAGTTTTCATAACTAGATAATAACATTAATAAAAACTCCTGTCAAGAAAATTTGAAAAATATGGTACAATAGACCTATGAAACTATTAATTCCATCCGCCAAAGAACTGAACGAACAGGCTCGTATCGTCGAGCCCCAACCCTTGTCAGAGAACACAAAAACCATCCTCCAAGCTTTGAAGCAATTCTCGCTAGAAGAATTAGCGACCTTTTACGGGATTTCAGAAGAAAGAGCTCTAGTAGAAAAAGAAAGAATTGAGGCTTTAATAGATGGGACTGCCAAGACCTATCCTGCTTTGGAGCTGTTTGATGGTCTTATGTACCGGAGTATCGAGCGTCAAGGCTTATCTGAAAAAGAGCAGACTTATCTTCAGGAGCATTTGTTGATCACGACTGCCTTATATGGGGTGATCCCAGCCTATGAGGGAATTGCTCCCCATCGCTTAGACTTTATGATGAAGTTAAAACCAGCTGGAAAGTCTCTAAAGGCACTCTGGCAAGAGGACTATGATCAGGCAGTAGAAGGGGAGGAGCAGATCTTATCTCTCTTGTCTTCTGAGTTTGAACAGGTCTTTTCAAAAGCCATTCGTGAGCGAATGATACAGATTAAATTCATGGAGAATCGTGGTGGGACACTGAAGGTTCACTCAACGATTTCAAAGAAAGCCCGTGGGGCCATGGTGACAGCTATGATGAAAGAAGAAATCACTCATCTAAAAGATTTGAAATCATTAGAAGTAGCAGGCTTCTCTTATCGTGAGGATTTATCACAAGAGAAAGAATGGATCTTTGTGAAAGAATAAATAAAACTATTCCTGAGAAGCATCAGGAATAGTTTTTTGATCTGTTAGATAAAGAGAATGCACGATGAAAACTCCAAAATAGAGGATTTTGGAGTCAGAATCGTCTTGAGCTGTAGGCTTAGGCGATATGTTTGAATTTCTTCAAGAGTTCTGTCAACTCAGCTTGCTCGCCGCTATTAAAGACTTGCATCAAGCGTTGGATATTTTTAATATGATCTGGAAGAGCCTCTTCGATCTTTTTACGACCGGCATCTGTAATAGATACAACATATGCACGGCGGTCTTCTGGATCGGTTTCGCGTGTAATCCAACCATCGCGGACCATATTGCGAATAACCACAGTCATATTTCCAGAGGTCGCAAGAATGCTATCGATCAGATCTTGAATACGAAGATCGCCTTTGCTATACAAGGTCTCAAGGACAGAGAATTGAGTTGGTGTCAACTGGTGCTTTTTAAAGATATGAGCCTCAGATGCACGGATCAATCGTTCTGCCTTGTGGAAGACGATCATGGTTTTTAAATCTACGTTTGCTTCTTTGAATAATCTCTTTAAATTTTCCATATCTATATTTTATCAATAAATAGTGTTTCTGTCGTTTAATTTTATTTTCAAATTAGTTACAAAATTGTGACAATTTTATTAAACTATGAACAAAAAATATACAAGGTGTTAATTTTAGTTTGTTTCTCAAACAATTTTATACTAAAACATTGTAACAGGTATGAAATATTAGTAACAATTCTTTCTTGAAAATCTATAGAATTCTAGGTAGCTTTGGTGTATAATGAGGGAGTGAAACAGAAAAATTATCTTTTTATCATATGGCAACATATAATAGGAGTCTGTATCTTAGTGTTGACAGTGCTTTTTTCTTGGTTATTTCTTGCTGAAAAAACTTCGGATCGCATGCAGGATCAAATGGAACAAGCAAGAAACATAGCGCTGTCGCACTCTTCGATGGCTACAATTGATACGGAGAGTTTCTTTCATGGCAAAGAAGCGTATCTTTCCTTTATTGGAAAAGACCAGGAGGGGCAAGAACTAGCGGTCTTGGTGGCGGAGGCAGATGATCAGGTCTATGCTTACCCTTTAAAAGAGGGGATCAGCCAGAAAAAAGCAAAGGCGATTGTGAAAGAGAAGAGCAAAGACGCGATTGAGCGGGTAACTTTTGGACGCTTTAAAGGCAAACCGATCTGGGAAGTTAAGTCTGGCAGATCTTATTATGTGGTGGATTTCAAGACTGGGAAAGTAACCAGTGTTTTTTAGGATTTGAGGAGGAAATATGAAATTATCAAATCGTGTATTGGAAATGGAAGAAAGCGTGACTTTGGCTGCAAATGCGCGTGCCAAAGCTTTGGCAGCTGAAGGTCGTGATATCTTGAGTTTGACGCTTGGTCAACCTGACTTTGCGACTCCAAAAAACATTCAAGAAGCAGCAGTCGCATCGATCGAGGATGGTCGGGCTAGCTTTTATACGGTAGCGTCTGGACTTCCAGAATTGAAGGATGCCATTAGTGACTATATGAAAGAGTTTTATGGCTATGCTGTCAGCCGCAATGAAGTAGTGGTCGGCACTGGCGCCAAGTTTATTCTTTATGCCTTCTTTACTTCTGTTATCAATCCAGGTGATGAAGTCATCATTCCAACACCTTGCTGGGTTTCTTATGTGGACCAGGTCAAGATGGTTGAAGGAACACCCGTTACTTTCCAAACAACAGAAGAAAATCACTTCAAAGCAACGGTTGAGCAACTGGAAGCAGCACGGACAGACAAGACCAAGGTTGTCTTGCTGAATTCACCATCTAACCCAACAGGGATGATCTACAGTAAAGAAGAACTCGAAGCAATTGGAAATTGGGCTGTCGAGCATGATATCTTGATTTTGGCAGACGATATCTATGGTCGATTGGTCTACAATGGCAATACCTTTACGCCCATTTCTAGCTTGTCAGAAGCGATTCGCAAGCAAACTATTGTTATTAACGGAGTTTCTAAAACCTATGCTATGACTGGTTGGCGGATTGGGTTTGCAGTGGGGGATCCAGAGATTATCGGAGCTATGGCCAAGGTGATCAGCCAAACAACTTCCAACTTAACAACCGTTTCCCAATATGCCGCCATCGAAGCCCTCACCGGAGACCAATCTTCTATTGAGATCATGCGCCAAGCTTTTGAAGAGCGCTTGAATACCATTTATCCTTTGTTAAATGAAGTACCTGGTTTTGAAGCTATCAAACCTCAAGGAGCCTTCTATCTCTTTCCAAATGTAAAGAAGGCCATGGAGATGAAGGGTTACACGGATGTGACGGAATTTACCACAGCAATTTTAGAAGAAGCAGAGGTTGCTTTAGTAACGGGAGCTGGCTTTGGTGCCCCTGAAAATGTTCGCTTGTCTTATGCGACAGATTTGGATACCCTCAAAGAAGCTGTTCGTCGACTCAAGGACTTTATGGAAAAATAAACCTATCGGATCCTTAGCTTTGAGCTGGGGATCTTTTTCTTTAAAAAAATCAGCTTTTCACAGGTAGAATCTAGCACTGAAAGCCTCTTTATGATACAATAAAGAAGATAATGTCTTCGGACAAGTTTAACGAGAAAAGGAAGATGAATGATGACAAAACGGATTACTATCATCGAAGTAAAAGACTATGTTGGTCAAGAAGTGACCATCGGTGCTTGGGTGGCCAACAAATCAGGTAAAGGAAAAATTGCTTTCTTGCAATTGCGTGACGGGACTGCCTTTTTCCAAGGTGTAGCTTTTAAACCAAACTTTATTGAAAAATTCGGCGAAGAAGTGGGTCTTGAAAAATTTGACACCATCAAACGCTTGAGCCAAGAAACATCTGTCTTTGTAACAGGGATTGTTAAAGAAGACCAGCGTTCTAAACTTGGTTATGAGCTCGATATCACAGATATTGAAGTGATCGGTGAATCACAAGATTACCCAATCACTCCAAAAGAACACGGGACAGACTTCTTGATGGACAACCGCCACTTGTGGTTGCGTTCACGCAAACAAGTCGCTGTCATGCAAATCCGTAATGCTATCATCTATGCAACTTATGAGTTCTTCGATAAGAACGGCTTCATGAAGTTTGATAGCCCAATTCTTTCAGGAAATGCGGCAGAAGATTCTACAGAACTTTTTGAAACAGACTACTTTGGAACACCAGCTTACTTGAGCCAATCAGGTCAGCTTTATCTGGAAGCTGGTGCTATGGCCCTTGGTCGCGTCTTTGACTTTGGACCAGTATTCCGTGCTGAAAAATCTAAGACTCGCCGTCACTTGACTGAGTTCTGGATGATGGACGCTGAGTACTCTTACTTGACACACGATGAATCACTTGACTTGCAAGAAGCTTATGTCAAAGCTCTTCTACAAGGTGTTCTTGACCGTGCTCCTCAAGCCTTGGAAACATTGGAGCGTGATACGGAGCTCTTGAAACGCTACATTGCAGAGCCATTCAAACGGATCACTTATGATGAAGCGATTGATCTCTTGCAAGAGCATGAAAACGATGAAGATGCGGATTACGAGCATTTGGAACATGGTGATGACTTCGGTTCACCACATGAGACTTGGATTTCAAACCACTTTGGTGTGCCAACATTTGTCATGAACTACCCAGCAGCTATCAAGGCCTTCTACATGAAGCCAGTCCCTGGGAACCCAGACCGCGTGCTTTGTGCAGACTTGCTCGCACCAGAAGGGTACGGAGAAATCATCGGTGGATCTATGCGTGAGGAAGACTACGACGCCCTTGTTGCGAAGATGGAATCTCTTGGCATGGATCGTACAGAGTATGAATTCTACCTTGACCTTCGTAAATACGGTACAGTTCCACACGGTGGATTTGGTATAGGTATCGAGCGTATGGTAACCTTCGCAGCTGGTACTAAACACATCCGTGAGGCTATTCCATTCCCACGTATGTTGCATCGTATCAAACCTTAATAACCATAAAAACGCCAGATGGCGTTTTTACTTTAAATGAAAGAGGTGGAGGAGATGTAGGCAACTCTAAGTAAGTCTTTTAGAAACACTTATATAATCTATTGAAAGAGGAAAAACAATGTTTAAAAGAACTTACAAACGCAATATTTCACTCCTAGCAGGTCTGGAATTTACATCTTATTTTGGAATCACCAGTTTTTGGATTCTCTTTTTTATTCAAAATGGTCTTTCTTTGCTTCAGATTGGTTTATTAGAGAGTATCTTTCATGGGACGAGTCTCTTGTGTGAGATCCCATCTGGTATGTTAGCCGATCGCTATAGCTACAAGACCAATCTCTATTTGGCTCGCTTGTCCAGTATTGGATCTTCGATCTTGATTTTATTTGGTCAGGGGAATTTTTGGATCTATGCCATTGCTATGATGGTCAATGCTTGGTCTTATAATTTTGACTCGGGGACCAGTACCGCTTTCTTATATGATTCGGCGGTTGAAGCGGGTCAAAAGGACCGATATCTTCAGATTTCTAGCTTTTTGTCTGGTGTGGCCGAAGTCACCCGAACTTTAGGTACCGTTGTGGCAGGCTTCTTTGTTCATGGCGCATTGGCTTGGACCTACCTGATTGCTATTAGTCTCTCCTTGCTTTCCATAGTCTTGATTTTTCTGATGAAGGAACCAGAGAGCAAGAGTGGTGAAAGAAATCACTTGACCTTAAAACGGATATTGGTGGTAGTGAAACAAGAATGGCAGGAAAAACCAGTACTTTTTTACTGGATGCTCACCTATCAGCTGCTAGGAACCATCATGTGCATGTTTTATTTTTACTACCAACAGAAAATCAGTGACTTAGCCAGTTGGCAAGTTTCGCTCATTATGTTAATTGGTAGTGGATTCAATCTCCTAGCGGTTTATCTGGCCAGTCAAATCGGGAAAAAATGGAATAGTAATCAAGTCTTTCCAATTCTGGTTGCGCTGACAGGTTTGGCCTTGCTTTTGGTAGCTTTCAAGACTCCATTTGCCTATCTGAGTGTCTATCTTTTGACCAATGCACTATACGCAGTTTATCAACCCATTTACTACAATGAGCTACAAGCTTATTTACCTTCTAGTGTACGAGCAACCATGCTGAGTATCAATTCCATGATGTTTAGTCTTTCCATGATCGTGATCTTCCCACTTACTGGTTGGTTGATCGATACTTGTGGATTTGTAGCTATTTTTCTTGTGCTAGGCCTGATAACACTCCTTTCTTTCCCACTCTTACTGATTGGATTGAGGAAAATGGGCAAGATATTAAATAAGGGGACAAAGATGGAATAATATTCCTGACCTTCATTCGTCTAAACAAGTGTAAATGAAACAAGAGCATGTTGAATAAGCTGGTCAAGAAAAACCGAACGAACTCTCTCTGCTTTGCAGGGAGAGTTTTTTTATCTTTAAAAATTGTGATAAAATAGGTACATCTCTTACAATTAGAATCGAGTAGTATGAAATCTTTATTGAAGTATTTTAAGGGTTATCTAAGAGAGACTATTTTAGGTCCTGTATTTAAACTATTAGAAGCTATCTTTGAATTGTGCGTGCCTTTAATCATGGCCCACTTAGTCGATCAGGTCATTCCGCAAAAGGAAACGAGTGGGGTGGTGATGACGGTCGGTGCTTTGTTTTTATTTGCTAGCTTTGGTGTCGTTGTTGCCATTACGGCTCAGTATTTTTCATCTAAAGCAGCTGTCGGATTTACCCGTGAGATGACCAAGGATTTGTATGATAAGATCTTGTCCCTTCCAAAGGAAAAACGAGATAGAATCGGTACATCTAGTTTGGTAACCCGTCTCACTTCTGATACTTATCAAATCCAGGTTGGGATCAATCTCTTCTTGCGCCTCTTTTTGAGGGCGCCGATTATTGTCTTTGGCTCTATTATCATGGCCTTTACGATCAGTCCGAAATTAACCCTTTGGTTCTTGGGGATGGTGGCCATTTTGACGCTGATTATTGTCATCATGTCTCGGCTTGTCAATCCTCTCTTTGCAAAGATTCGGAAAATCACAGACAGGATGGTCACGGTGACGCGTCAGCAATTTCAAGGGATGCGAGTGATTCGGGCCTTTGGACAACAGGCTAGTGAATTAGAAGATTTTAGAGAGGTCAATCAGGACTACAAAGTCTGGCAAATTCGCGCTGGTATCTGGTCTAGTTTGGTTAGTCCCTTGACCTTCCTTGTGGTCAACACGACCTTAGTCTGTGTCATTTGGCAGGGACAGTTAAATATCTCTGCTGGTCTTCTGACTCAAGGGATGTTGGTCGCTCTGGTCAATTATTTATTGCAAATTTTAACAGAATTGATCAAACTCGCTATGCTGGTCACCTCTTTAAATGTCAGCTATATTTCAGCCAAGCGGGTACAAGAGATTTTTGATTTGAAAGAAGAAGACCTCCTAGAAGCTTTGCCAGAAGAAACTGCAAGAGAGCAAGAAGCGATTAGCGCAGAGGAAGTTTCTTTCACCTATCCAACGGCTTCAAGTCCAGCTCTAGAAGATATTTCCTTTGATCTTGACCAAGGACAGATGCTGGGAATTATTGGTGGTACAGGATCTGGGAAGTCCACCCTGGTTCAGTTATTGAGTCATTTGTATGCCGTTAGTCAGGGGAAATTGTCCCTTTATCATCAAGCTCACTCTCCTAAAACTCTCAAGGAGTGGCGGGAGTGGGTAGCTGTAGTCCCACAAAAAGCAGAGCTCTTTCGTGGAACCATTCGCTCCAATCTCTTACTAGGAATGGATGAAAGTGTGACGGATGATGATTTGTGGTGGGCTCTAGAAACAGCTCAGGCGGCTGATTTTGTCCGTGAAAAAGAAGGACAACTGGATGAGCCAGTGGAAGCCTTTGGTCGAAATTTCTCAGGTGGGCAACGCCAGCGGTTGACCATTGCGCGTGCCCTTTTGAAGAAGGCTCCTTTCTTGATTTTGGATGATTCGACCTCCGCCTTGGATTATTTGACGGAAGCACGTCTCTTAAAATCGATTAAAGAAGAATTGAGTGATACAAGTTTGATCTTAGTATCTCAACGAACCAATAGTCTCAAGTCTGCTGATCAGATTTTGGTCTTGAACAAGGGACATCAAGTAGGACTGGGAAATCATGATTTCCTCTTGTCTACCAATGAGATTTATCAAGAAATTCATTATTCACAACACGGGAGGGAGGAAGCATGAGTCAAAAACGTTCTAGTTATGTAAAACGTCTGTTTAGAGATTTTGCTCACCATCCCGTGCTCCTGATTCTAGCTAGTCTCGGAACCATCGCTCAAGTGGCCTTAACGGTTTTGTTACCGATCCTTATCGGACATGCAGTTGATTTAGTCATCAATCCTCAAGGGATGACAGTCTTATGGCCCGTTTTGATCCAAATGGTTCTGGTCATTGTGGCCAATACCCTGATCCAATGGATCAATCCTCTTCTCTACAATCAATTGGTCTATCGGTTTAGCCAAAGCCTAAGAGCAGAAGTGATGGAAAAAGTACACCGATTGCCCTTGTCTTATCTAGATAAACAAGGGAGCGGGGACTTTGTCAGTCGTCTCACAACCGATGTAGAGCAACTCAATAGCGGTCTTCTGATGGTCTTTAACCAGTTCTTTGTTGGCCTCTTAACCATTCTTGTCACCATCGTGACGATGGCAGAATTGGATTTCTTTATGATGGTGGCGGTTCTGGTCGTGACCCCTTTATCCCTGGTGATTGCTCGTTTTATTGCCAAGCGTTCTTATACGCTTTTCCAAAAGCAGACCAAGGCGCGTGGTCTTCAAACTCAATTGATCGAAGAATCCTTGACCCAGGAAAGCTTGATCCAGTCCTTTAACGCTCAGGATCAATTCCGTAAGGCTTTTAAGGGGACGAATGAAAGCTATGCCAATTATTCCCAATCCGCTGTCTTTTATTCCTCAACTGTCAACCCTGCCACTCGCTTTGTGAATGCCTTGATTTATGCGGTAGTGGCTGGATTTGGTGCGGTTCGAATCATTTCAGGTTCTCACTTCACAGTTGGTCAATTAGTGACCTTCCTCAATTATGTCAACCAATACACCAAGCCATTTAATGATATTTCCTCTGTCTTGTCAGAACTCCAAAGTGCCCTTGCCTGCGCAGAGCGCTTGTACAGCGTGTTGGACCAAGATGAGATTGAGGAAACCGGCCATCAATTTTTGGAAACGGAGAATGTTAAAGGAGCGATTGGCTTTGAGCACGTAGCATTTGGCTATGATTTAGGGCGGACCTTGATCAAAGATTTAACCATTCAGGTTCCAGCCGCTAGTAAGGTAGCGATTGTAGGGCCTACAGGAGCAGGGAAGTCGACCTTGATCAATCTGCTCATGCGTTTCTACCCTGTGAACTCTGGGATGATTACAATCGATGGGGTGCCAATTACGGACTACAGCCGTGCTTCTTACCGCCAACAGTTTGGTATGGTTTTGCAAGAAACCTGGCTTAAGGTTGGGACCATTCATGAAAATATCGCTTTTTCTTGTCCAGATGCGACCAGAGAAGAAGTGATAGAAGCAGCCAAAGCAGCCAATGCGGATTTCTTTATCCGGCAGTTGCCACAAGGGTATGATACCTATCTTTCAGATGCTGGAGAGTCTTTGTCTCAAGGACAACGCCAACTCTTAACGATTGCGCGTGTTTTCCTTTCGGTTCCTAAGATTTTGATCTTGGATGAGGCGACATCGTCCATCGATACTCGGACCGAGGCCTTGATTCAAGATGCCTTTCATCAACTCATGAAGGGACGGACCAGCTTTATCATCGCCCACCGCTTATCGACCATTCAAAATGCCGATATGATCCTTGTCATGGTGGATGGCGATATTGTCGAGCATGGAACTCATGAAGAGCTAATGCAAGCGCAAGGTGTTTACTACAAGATGCAGACAGCTCAGCAACAGATTAGTTAAAATGAAAAGCATTTTCAGATTTGAAAATGCTTAGATTGAAGATAAAGACATATTCAAAACTTTCCTTAGGTGAGTACGGACGTCAGCGAACTTCTACGAAGTTCCATGACTTAGTTTTGAACCTAAAGTTTCAAAACTCCCGAGTGCTAGAAACTGATTTGTTTCTAGCACTTTTCTCACAGCGGAAAGTTTCAATATTTTCTTGATTCATTTTAAAAATTGAAAATCATTGTTGTTCCTTTTAGAAACGTTTTACTTATTTTATTTTAAAATAGTTAGTCCACATTCTAAGCATTTTTAAATTTGAAAATGCTTTTATAGTACAAAAAAGCATCTAGCAATTTTGCTAGATGCTTCAGGACCCACTCGTTTTTATCTCAATTAAACGTTTAAAACCTTATCCAAGAATTCTTTCAAACGTGGGTGTTGGGGGTTGTCGAAGATTTGGTCTGGTTTGCCGTCTTCGAGGAATTCACCATCTGCGGTGAAGATGACGCGGTTGGCTACTTGGCGAGCAAATCCCATCTCGTGGGTAACGATGATCATGGTCATGCCTTGCTCTGCCAACTCTTTCATAACGTTCAATACATCTCCGACCATCTCAGGGTCAAGGGCAGAAGTCGGTTCGTCAAAGAGCATAATATCTGGATTCATGGCGAGTCCACGGGCAATGGCCACACGTTGTTTTTGACCACCGGAAAGACTATTTGGATTGGCATCGGCTTTATCTGCAAGTCCAACTTTTTCCAATAATTCCATCCCGACTTTTTGAGCTTCTTCACGGGTCATCAGTTTGTGCTCTACTGGCGCAAACATAATGTTTTCAAGGACGCTCATGTGAGGGAAAAGGTTGAAGTGTTGGAAAACCATCCCGATATTTTCACGGACCAAATCAACATTGGTTTTTGGATCGGTTAGATCATATCCATTTACGGTAATTTGACCTTTTGTCACTTCTTCGAGGAGATTAAGACTACGAAGGAAGGTCGATTTACCAGAACCGGACGGTCCAATAATACAGACCACATCCCCTTCGTAGAATTTCGTTGAGATTCCTTTTAAGACCTCATTTTCACCATAGTATTTGTGGAGGTCATGGACATCAATTTTTAATTTAGCCATTAGTTAACCTTCTTTTCTAATTTTTTTGCAAATCGTGTTAGCAAGGTGATAATCACGAGGTAGAAGACGGCAAGGATAGCATACATCTTGAAACTTTGATAGTTTCGAGCAATGATGATCTTACCAGTTTGGAAGAGTTCGACCAATCCGATCGCAGAAACGATCGTCGTATCTTTCAGGGCAATGACGAATTGGTTCACAAAGTTTGGAAGCATCAGTTTGGTTGCTTGTGGCAAGATGATCTTACGCATGGTCTTGCCATAAGAGATCCCAAGGCTTCGGCTGGCTTCCATCTGTCCAATCGGTACAGCCTGGATCCCCCCACGGACAATTTCTGCGATATAGGCAGCAGCATTGAGAGAGAGGGCGATGGTACCTGCGACAAAGTCGTTGATTGGGGATTGATGACCTGTGACCGACTCAATCAAGTTTGGAATTCCCCAGAAGATGAAGGCAGCGAGGATCATGAGTGGGATCCCACGAATAAAATCGACAAAGATTTCTGCTGTCCAGCGGAGCCACTTATAAGGGCTAACACTAAACATCCCAAAGATAACACCGATCACCATAGCAATGGCGAAAGAGAGAAGTGCAAGGGCAAGAGTCACACCCAAACCACTTAACAATTGTTTGTAGTTGTTTTGAAGTAAGCCCCAGATCGTTGTTTCGTCTGCCGTTGTACTTGAAGTACTTGATTTGCTATCTGCTTTAAGGTATTTATCGAGAATCTTTTGGTATTGACCGCTTTTCTTCAAGTTCGCAAGACCGTTATTGAACATTTCGATCAATTCAGGATTTTCACCTTTTTTAACGGCAAATGCTAGTTGACCACTTGGAGTACCTTCGATAGGTGTTTTGAATTTACGTCCTTGTTTAATAGCGTATTTGATAACAGGTTCGTCATCCATGATCGCTGCAACAGAACCAGAATTCAAACTATCATACATAGAAGCTCCGTCAGAGAACGTTTTGATCTTGTAACCATATTTCTTTTGGTTTTCTTCAAGGAAGTTTTGTGAGGAAGTACCGTTTTTAACACCGACTGTCTTTCCTTTTAGATCATCATATGAATCAATCTTGCTACTTTCTTGAACGGCTAGAATAGAATTGGCCGTGTAGTATGGTTCAGAAAAATCAAATGTTTCTTTTCGTGCATCTGTTACGGTCATCCCTGCGATCATTCCTTGCGCATGGCCGGATTGGACATCACTTACCGCTGCGTCAAATCCAGGGTTATCAATCTCAATGGTAAATCCTTGGTCTTTGGCAATAGCCTTGATCAAGTCCATATCGATTCCTGTGTATTTGTTTTTCCCATTTTGGAAGACAAATGGTGCAAAGGAAGAATCACTTGAAATGCTATATTTTGATTTTTTAGGAGTTGCTTTTTGACCAGCAGGAGTAGTTGTTGTTGGAACAGCACTGTTAGCAGTTGATTGGCTTTCACCGGTCCATTTCTTGATGATCTCATCAAGTGTCCCGTCAGCTTTCATTTGAGCGAGGGCCTTGTTAAATTCAGTGATCAACTTTTCATGATTTCCACCTTTTTTAACACCAAAGGCAAAGCCACCAACTGCTTCCCCGTCCATATTGATAGCTAGGTCTTGACCCTTTTGGATGGCGTATTGAATAACGGGTTGGTCATCCATGACTGCATCCACTGCACCAGCTGTTAAACTGTTGTACATGAGATCACCCGTATCAAAAGTCTTGATCTTGTAGCCGTATTTGTCCTTGTTTTTATCGAGGAAGCGTTGAGCTGCAGTACCGTTTTTGACACCGACGGTCTTCCCTTTTAATTGGCTGTACTTAGTGATTTTATCGGCTTTCGTAGTCGCGATGACAACTTTTGTATCGTAGTAAGTATCAGACATGGTGAAGACTTTTTCACGTTCGGTTGTTTTGGTCATTCCGGCCATGATGGCATCTGCTTGACCAGCTTGAACTGCATTGACCGCTGCATCAAATCCAGGGAAGGATTTATCCAAATCCCAGCCATTGATTTCAGCGACCTTGTCCAAGATTTCTACGTCAATTCCTTTATAGGTTTGATCTGAATCTTTAAATTCAAATGGAGCATAAGCTGTGTCGAAAACGACCTTGATCGTCTCAGCATGAGCATGACTAGCGAATGCAACGAATGGAAATAAGAAAAGCAAATAGGCTAGTAATTTTTTCTTCATTTCTGTCTCCTTTAAATTCTTTTCTCTTAGGGGATTTGACCCATGAGCACATTGACCAAAGAACGGCCTTAAAAAAACAAATCATCCATACTAAATCGAGTATGAATGGTCTTATGTTTTTCTACAGAAGCTATTATATCAGAAAAAAGTCGTTTTTGCAAGAAAATCGAGTTTTGATGTTAGGTTTTCTGACATAAAGTGGTGTTGCAGGTCTAGATTTTCTTTGCTACAATGGACCTATCAGATAAATGGAGGTTACTAGATGAAGAAAGGGTTAATCATTCAAGGTATCAAAACGAAAACTTCTGTGTCAGTTTTGGTTTCTATACTATTCTACGTGTTTTTAGCTTCCTTCTTTATAGAAGGGGGACTATGGCTCAGTAGTGAATTGGTGGGACCATTTTCGACTGCAATAGGTTATCTAACCGAGTTCTTCTCACCAGGAAATGGGGTTGCAAGTATTCAAGAGTTTTTCTACCATTATATTCTCTATTATGAGCTCTTCAGTTTTGTATCTATTCTCTTACTCTTTATTTTTTGGGTGAAAGTCATAGAGAAGAATTCCTTATCAAGCTTAGGTTTTGTAAAAAAGAACTGGCTCAAGTATCTAGGTTGGGGAATCTTGCTTTCCCTTATTCAAATGGGAGTCATTGCCCTTGTCTACCAAGTGGGCGGAATCGGGACTTTTGAGCTAAATGAATTAAGTTTAGAACCCATCCTCTTTATTCTAGGTTTATTCCCATTTTGGCTCCTTCAAGGTGGTACAGAAGAAGTAGCGACGCGGGGTTGGCTCCTAACTCGGATTGCTGCAAGAACCAATCTTCCCTTAGCAATCGCGATTTCTAGTAGTCTCTTTGGCATTCTTCATCTAGGAAATTCAGGAGTGACCTTCTTATCCGTTCTGAATATCATCCTTGATGGGGTGCTAGCTGGTCTGCTTTTTATCTATACCGATAGTATCTGGCTTGTGGTCGCCCAACACGGCACTTGGAACTATGTACAAGGAAATCTCCTTGGTTTCCAAGTCAGTGGGACGGGGGCAAATGCGTCTATCTTTAGTTTTACCATGGGAGATGGACCTGACTGGTTGACCGGAGGGACATTTGGTGCAGAAGGATCGATCATCACAACTCTGGTTCTTCTATTATCCGTCCTGATTGTTTACCTCTTAGGGGAAAGAAATGAAAGAGCTGTTGAATAATAAGTGTGAAATGGCTGATAGTCATATAAGAAAAAGACAAACACCAAAAATGACGTTTGTCTGCATTCTGAGTCGAACACATATAGATGGGTTCGGCTTTTTCTATATAATAATAGGAATAGTTAGCTTGACTTGGGCACCATGATTAATATTTTCTAAATGCATCGTTCCATTATGAAGTTTCATGACGCGTTTTACGAAAGATAAACCAAGTCCATAGTGACTTTCTTGAGAGGGTGTTCTTGCTTGGTCATCTTTATAGAAAAGATTTCCAGCATTCTGTAATATATTTTTTGAAAAACTAGATTGGTCATTCCATATAGTTAGAACTAATTGTCTATTTTCTTGTGAAATTGTTAGCTGGATTTGTGCATCATTTTCTTTTTGATGTTGTATTGCATTATTAATGATATTTGTGATTGCTCGGAAAAATAGATTGGAATGAATTGCAATTTGTGTTGATGGAGTTACTGTGTTTGTAAAAATAAAATGTGTATTTCTGGGGAGTAAAGGTGAGATATGTTCCTGTAATTGATAAGTTACTTGTTTAATTGATATGTTTTCAAGTTGAATATCACGGTCGTAAAATGTTTTGGAGTATTGGATGAAGTGGTTAAAATAATCGTTTAATTGAATACTTGCTTGCTCAAGATCTTTTAGACATTCCATTGTTTGAGGTGTTTGTTTGGTAGATTGTAAGAATTCAGCATTTCCTCTTATGACAGTTAGAGGAGTTCGAAGATCATGTGCAGCGCTAGATACTTGAAACATGAGTTCTTTTTTTTGTTCTTTTTCATGTTCAATCCTATTTTTTATATCAGATTGCATTTTTTCGATTAGTTCATTTGTTTCAATAAATTCTTTAATCTGCAAATGGTGATGTTCATTTTTGGTGAAATATAGTCCACTATGATAAACCATGTTCATTTCTTTTTGAATCTTGGTTAATAATTGTCTAATATTTATTACAATGATAAAAATTAAAATGATGCAAAGATAAATCCAAGAACTGACGCTAAAAAATAAAGCAAAGCGATTGACATTTTTCTCATTAATTCCAGATACAGAAGATAGAAGAGCTGGAACTATGTAAAAAAGTATCAGACATAGAAGAAATTGCCAAATGATTTTAAGGTAGGTACGCTTAATGAGTTGCTTGATTGTCAATTCTTTTTCCATTTGTATCCACCTCCCCAAACGGTTTTGATTGGATCAATTTGATGAATCTTAAATTTTTGTCTAATTTGATAGATGTATTCAGTGATAGATCGTAGTTGTGCGTCAGAGCTTATAGGATAAAGATAATTGTAAAGTTCTTCTATGCTAAATATTCGGTTTTCATTTTTTGCTAAAAGATAAAGTAAATCAAACTCTCGCTTAGTTAATGAAATTCTCTTTGATTGATAATAAACTTCTTGACTATCTCGATAAAAAGTTATATTTGAATCCATCTCTTCTTTAGAGGCATGATGTGATCTTTCTTCTCTACGAAGATGCATTTGAATTCTTGCAATCAATTCCTTTATGCTGAATGGTTTTGTGATGTAATCATCTGCCCCAGCTTGAATTCCTTTTAGTAAATCTTCTTCAAAATCTTTAGCGGTTAGAAATAGGATTGGAGTAGAAATTTGTGAACGAATGGAACGACAGATTTCTAAACCAGAAATAGGCATCATGACATCAAGTAAAATTAGATCGAATCCAGTAAAGTCGCAGATATTGATCTCCTCTATATATTTACGAGTTTCCACGTGAAAGTTGTTTGCTCTTAATGCATTGGCTATTAATCGTAAGATTTTTTCATCATCGTCAATGGCTAAAATTTTATACTTCATAGACCCTCCAATTGTATTCCATATTATAGCAAATATAGAATGCAATTTGTTAGAAATGAAGAAAATAATTATTCTGATAATTTCCTGATTTTCTCCTGTTATACTTGCTCCAAGTGAAGGTGAAATTTCACTAAAAGTCAGAAGGGAAAAAGAATGAATGATAACAATTCAAAAGCTACATAAGGAATATAATAATAAAATTGTCCTTCAGAACGTGTCTTTCAAAGCCAAAAAAGGTGAGATTACTGGATTGATTGGACCGAATGGATCCGGAAAATCAACTTTAATCAGAATTTTACTTGGTTTAGAAAATAGTCAAACGGGGATAGCGTTGATCAATGGCAAAAAATACTCTCAATTGGGAGATAATCCTTTTGGTATTGTTGGATCATTCCTCGATAGTTGCCAACCTTATCCAACTAGAACAGGATTTCAGCATCTTCGGTGGATTGGCTTGGCTTGTGGCGTTGACAAAAATAGGTGCAATGAATGTTTAGAGTTGGTGGGGTTAAGTGAATCTAAAAATAAAAAAGTAAAAGACTATTCATTAGGAATGAAGCAACGTCTTGGGTTAGCAACAGCCTTATTAGCAAATCCTGATATCTTAATTTTAGATGAACCAATCAATGGACTAGATCCAGAGGGTATACGCTGGGTACGTAATTTTTTACAATCTTTTGTCAATGAAGGTAAAACTGTATTAATGACAAGTCATTATATGAGTGAGTTAGAATTAACTGTAGATCATTTGGTTGGGATTTCTAATGGGAAGATTGTTATTGATGCTCCTACAAAAAATATTTTGAAACAGTTTGGATCTTTTGAGGAAGCATATTTTAAGGCATTCGAAGGGAAAGAAGGTGAATAATATGTTGAAGCGTTCCTTTTTTAGTGACCTCTATAAATATTGTAGTTTACCTACTTTTAAATTCACTTTTTTTCTTATTTTGGGAGTCAGCATATTTTTTTCAATTCAAAATATCCAGGTGATAAATGCCTTAGTAGAAGGAAATGGACAAGCGGTTAACCTTGATCCGTCTATGTTATCATCGAATCCAGTCTATACAGTCAGGGATGCTCTCTTATCCTCCCCCTACCAAGCAAGTGTTATTTTCTTGCCAATCTTGGTTTCACTTGTTTATTCAACCCATTACCAATTTGGTGATGATAATTTTACTCAGTTATTGATCCCAAACTGGAAAGTTCGTCTTACTGGGTTTATGGCAAGTTCGATTGTCTTATCGTTACTTTCTACTTTAATAATTTCTATAGTAAATGCTGTTATCTTACTCATTTTTCTAGATTCAACTTTAAAGAATTATTTAGAATTGACTTTGATCTTAGATGTTACGGTAAGAGTTATGATATTTGCAATCGTTCTTACTCTATTAGCTTTACTCTTAGTAATAGTAACGAAAAAATCAATGACTTCATTAATTGCAGACGTTTTGTTATTGGTAATCACTTTATCAGGTATTCTAAGAGGAATTTCTTCTAAAATAGAAAATCTCTTGCCTTTGATTGGAGCTAAGTCATTTGCTTTTGGCCGAATTGAAGGGATTCAAACGAGCCAATTATATGGATTTACACTTTTAGTAGTAGAAGGAATCTTGTTCTTGGTATTCATAATGCTTGTAGAAATGATTCGAATGAGGAGGAAGAATGGCAAGAATATTTTTTAGTCTTATCGTCAAAAAATATAGTTTAAAACCCGTAAAGTACCAGATAGCTATACAGTCACTTTTGATAGGTTTTGTGTGTCTCTTAGGTGTTTTACCAGTTTCAATCAATGATACTGTTGTACAATTATCTATAAAGCAAGCTCTTGTTTTTGCGTCAATGCTCTCTGTTAGTATTGGGTGTGTTAATGCATTTGTTGAGTTACAATCACACGAAACAAAACTAGTTTATTTGGTAAGTGGAAAAAGGATCTTAAGTTCAATTCGGGTCCTGTTCGTAGAATTATGTGATGTACTACTACAATCAACCTTAAATTTCATTGTACTGCTTATATGGTTTCATTTTTTTAGTAGCGAAAATGGTGTCAGTTTAGAAATTTTCAGTTTCTATTTGATTGGCTCCATCCAATATTTTTTGATTTCTTACTTCTTAAGTTATTTTTTCAAAAGTCCAATGGGGAGTTTAGCTATTTTGCTGCTATTTCCTATTTTGGTACAACCATTCATAGAAAGAGTAGTGGAACCATTGACTAGTTATCTATTTTATAATATTGTTGCTGAAACAATATTAGGGAGAGTTTCCAATTTGCAACTCTGTACTTACGTTATTGGACTTGTATGCTCACTTGGAGCAACTCTCTACCTCTTAGTAAGGAACCAAGAAGTTAAGTAGTAAATTGATTTCGTAAAAATAATACTGATGAGCAAACCTTGCTAATTTTGTATATCATGGACACTGATGTTTATTACGTATTGCATGGTTTTAGAATAAAAGACAAGACTTTCGAAGTAAATGCGAGAGTCTTGTTTAGTTTTCACGCTAATGCGTGTCCAATTAATTATTTTGTAATATGTTGTTTTCCCTTTCATTCCTCATCTCAGAGAATTCTAGTGATTTATGGTAAAATAAGGTCTATATATGTGAGGTCAAAGAGATGATTAATCGAGTAACTGAAAACAAATTTAAACTAGTATCCAAATACCAACCGTCCGGGGACCAACCGCAGGCCATCGAGCAGTTGGTGGATAACATCGAAGGTGGCGAAAAGGCCCAAATCTTGATGGGGGCAACTGGTACGGGGAAGACCTATACTATGAGTCAGGTCATTGCCCAGGTCAATAAGCCGACCCTGGTCATCGCCCACAATAAAACGCTAGCGGGCCAGCTCTATGGGGAGTTTAAGGAATTTTTCCCTGAAAATGCGGTCGAGTACTTCGTATCTTACTACGATTACTACCAGCCTGAAGCCTATGTGCCATCGAGTGATACCTATATCGAAAAAGATAGCTCGGTCAATGATGAGATTGACAAGCTTCGTCACTCAGCAACCTCCGCTCTTTTAGAACGAAATGACGTTATTGTAGTTGCGTCTGTTTCATGTATCTATGGGTTGGGTTCGCCTAAGGAATATTCCGACAGCGTGGTCAGCCTGCGTCCAGGTCTGGAGATTTCTCGTGATAAACTGCTCAATGACCTGGTGGACATCCAGTTTGAGCGCAATGATATTGACTTTCAACGCGGGAAATTCCGTGTTCGTGGAGATGTGGTTGAGATTTTCCCAGCTTCGCGTGATGAACATGCCTTCCGGGTGGAGTTTTTCGGGGATGAGATTGAGCGGATCCGTGAGATTGAAGCTTTGACTGGCCAAGTTCTAGGAGATGTGGACCATTTAGCCATTTTCCCAGCCACTCACTTCGTGACCAATGACGACCATATGGAAGTGGCCATTGCCAAGATTCAAGCGGAACTTGAGGAGCAGTTGAAGGTCTTTGAAAAAGAAGGGAAGCTCTTGGAAGCTCAACGCTTGAAACAACGGACCGAGTACGATATTGAAATGCTAAGGGAGATGGGCTACACCAATGGCGTCGAAAACTACTCCCGTCATATGGATGGCCGGAGTGAAGGAGAGCCTCCTTACACCCTTCTTGACTTCTTCCCAGAAGATTTCCTCATTATGATCGATGAAAGTCACATGACCATGGGACAGATCAAGGGCATGTACAATGGAGACCGCTCGCGCAAGGAAATGCTGGTCAACTATGGTTTCCGTTTGCCATCTGCCTTAGATAACCGGCCACTGCGTCGTGAGGAGTTTGAAAGCCATGTCCACCAGATTGTTTATGTGTCTGCGACACCAGGTGACTATGAGATGGAACAAACCGATACCGTCATCGAGCAGATCATTCGTCCGACAGGTCTACTTGATCCTGAGGTGGAAGTGCGTCCGACCATGGGACAAATGGACGACCTCTTAGGTGAGATCAATGCGCGTGTAGAACGTGGAGAGCGGACTTTTGTCACCACTCTGACCAAGAAGATGGCAGAAGACTTGACCGACTACTTTAAAGAAATGGGTGTTAAGGTCAAATACATGCACTCGGACATTAAAACCTTGGAGCGGACGGAGATTATTCGTGATTTGCGTCTGGGTGTCTTTGACGTCTTGGTCGGGATCAACCTTCTTCGGGAAGGGATTGACGTACCGGAAGTGAGTCTAGTTGCCATCCTCGATGCTGATAAGGAAGGCTTCCTTCGTAATGAACGCGGCCTCATTCAAACCATCGGTCGTGCTGCCCGTAATAGTGAGGGTCACGTCATCATGTATGCGGACACCATGACCCAGTCTATGCAAAAAGCCATCGATGAAACAGCCCGTCGTCGGAAAATCCAGATGGCTTATAATGAAGAGCATGGCATTGTCCCACAAACCATCAAGAAGGAAATCCGTGACCTGATCTCTGTTACCAAGGCGGTGGCCAAGGAAGAAGACAAGGAAGTGGATATCACCAGTCTAAACCGCCAAGAGCGCAAGGAACTGGTCAAGAAACTGCAAGGCCAAATGCAAGAAGCCGTCGAAGTGCTTGATTTCGAATTGGCAGCACAGATCCGCGATATGATGTTGGAAGTCAAGGCTTTGGATTAGAAAGGATAAAGCGAATGAAGATTATCATTAAAGCAATGGAAACTCCTGAAGAGATAGAAGGAAAATCTCTCGTTCATTGGCAAACGTGGAGAGAGGCTTATGACGATCTTTTACCCGCGGATTTTCAGGAGACGATGACATTAGAAAAATGTCGATTCTTTAGTCAAAAATATCCAGAAAATACCTTGATTGCGATGGATGGAAAGAAGGTCGTTGGATTTATCAGCTATGGAAATTACCGTGATGAGACCATTCAAGCTGGTGAAATCATCGCCTTATATGTTTTAAAAGATTACTATGGAAAAGGTGTGGGTAAACAGTTAATGCATGCTGCATTTGCTGCTCTTGATCATTTCTCTGAAATTTATTTATGGGTATTGAAAGAGAATAAGCGAGCCATTGCTTTCTATCAAAAAATGGGTTTTACTTTTGATGGCCAAGAAAAAATACTTGAACTTGGAAAACCTGTTAAGGAATTGCGGATGAAGTGTTCTTCGAATAAAAATTCCTAAAGGACCTATCTATCAATCTTTGAACCATTATCAATTAATCAAGTAAAAAAATAAAAGAGATAGAATGAACCAAAGAAATGAAGGAGAAGACGAATGAAAATTCTGGTCATCAACGGGCATCCGGATAAGGAAAGTTACTGCCAGGCTATTTTTCAAACCATTGTTGAAACTATTGACTCAAATCGCCACGAGCTTAAAGTGATAAGTCTCAATGATGAGGACTTTGATCCGGTCCTTCGCTACGGCTATCGAAAGCGGATGGAAGAAGATTCCTTTATCCTTCGTTCTCAAGAATGGATCCAGTGGGCGGATCACCTGATCTTTGTCTATCCCATCTGGTGGAGTAGTATGCCGAGCCTCATGAAGGGCTGGATTGATCGGGTCTTCACACCTGGGATTGCTTACTCGGCTAATGATCAGGGCAGCTTTATCTGGAATTACCTCAGAGGCAAGCAATTCAAGAAGTTGCTCAAAGGGAAAACAGCCAGTATTTATGCAACTTCGATGGCACCTACCTGGTGGTACAAGATTTTTTCAGGCCCTCTCAACATTCCAGATAGTTATGGTATCTCTGTTTTGAAGAATGCCGTCTTGAACCACTGTGGGATCAAAACCAAGCGCGTCTGCATTTTGGGTGAAGTCGGCCGGGATGTGAACACCGCTAGCATGCGGGAACAGCATCTTCAAAAGGTAGCAGCAGGAGTGAAGAAACTTTGATTAGAGACGGGAGACTACTGATAAGTTATTGTCTTTAGTTGTATTTTGAATGGGTTTTGGTTAAACTATTAACATAATCTATAAAACATAGGAATGATTCAATATGCTACTTTTTATCTATATGATCTATGTCATTTATTCACTATCAAAAATGAAAAAAGAAGGTAAAAGAGTCTCAATTTTCACTAAGCTGATTGTTTACGGCCTATTGATTCTCTCTTTGTTTATGTTCTATTTCAGATTTTTGGAATTTTTATTTAGTCCATTGCCATTTTTTGGCTTTCTAGCGACTCTTGCTATTGGCGGTATGATGCTGTCTCTTAAAATAATTATTGCCCTTGCTTTGCTTTTGTTATCTCTTAGCCTATTCTTAGATAGCAAAAATAGTAATCCGGAAACGCCTCTCATTGATCATTGGTTACGTTTGGGGGTTCATATACTACTGATCCTTATTTAAGGTAAGGGAGAGTTTCATCATGGGAAAGTATTTGAACCTGTTTAAGATCGTGTATCTTATTCTTTTACTTTTTGTTTTTGCGAACTATGTATTAGGCTACAATGGTTACGCATTTACGCCGCTTCTCTGGAATCCCTGGTTGTATCTAGGAGCTGTGATTATTCTATGTCACATCTGGTATCGCTTCTATCGAAAACATGCTCCAAATTGGAAGAATCTTGTGAGTGTTCTCTTGAGTCTCTTTGCTAGCCTGATCCTAGTATTATTCATTGTGTTTTTCTTTAGTTTTGATGGTCATGTTTCGGTAACGATTCACTCGGAGTATTATTTAAAAGAGAAGTCAATTGTCTTTCAGAGAGGTTCCCTTTTAGATGCTTCGATGAATACCATGAGCTAGTAAATCCCTTTGTGATGAAAAAAGAGATAAAGAAAAAAGTTTATATTGATTAATTGTCAATATCATAGAAAGGAAATATATGTCACGTACAACGCCTACTATACTGTGCAATCTTTGCATGGTCGAAGATCTTGAAAATAGGAAAGTAGTCCTCCAATACCGCTCACCTGAAAAGACTCACTGGGCTGGCCATGCTTTTCCAGGTGGCCATATCGAGGAAGGAGAAAGTCTTGCTGAATCCGTCATTCGTGAAGTCTACGAAGAGACAGGACTGACAATTGCAGATCCAAAACTGGTTGCAGTCAAAGACTGGGAGCCAGATGAGGGAGGACGCTATATTGTCTTTTGCTACAAAGCAACAGAATTTACAGGCCAGCTCAGATCGTCTGAAGAAGGAGAAGTTTCTTGGGTTGAGAAGGACCAATTAGAAAAGTTGGACTTATCCTACGACATGCTTCCTCTGCTGGAAGTGATGGAAGACCCGGACTTGTCTGAGTTCTATTATCGCAAACGGACAGACGACGACTGGGAAAAATTAAGATTTTAAGTAAAGGGACCAGAGGTATCTAGTTCTTTTTGCTCTTCAAAGATAAAATGTTGCCTAAAGCATTGAGAATGTTCCATTAGTGCTTGAATCTGCTTTAAAAAAGTACTATAGTATAAGCATAAAATACAATTGTAATCTTTCATACTGTGAATAGAAAGAAGGCAAGATATGAAATTACAATTTAGATTCCTTATAGGAATTTGCTTCTTGATCGGTGCCTTAGTCTTTGCCTTTCAAAAGGAATGGTTATACGCTTTGCTGTTGCTTTTAGTTGGGGCTTCTTACTTTTATAAAGGAGTGCGTCGATGAAGAGTGAGTGTTTAAACATCAAGGGGCTAAATGTTTGGTATAAAAAAGACAAGCCCGTTATAAATGACACGAATTTGCTTGTACCCAATCATTCTGTAGTAGGGTTGATTGGTCGAAATGGAGCTGGGAAGACAACCTTGCTAAAAGCTTTAAGTAGTGTTTTTGATCATCGGCAGTATGCAGTTGAGACTGTTACCTTAGAAGATAAGGCGACCTCTTTTCATACGAATTTCTATAAGAGCCGTACCTATACAGTTTTTACTGAAAACAATAGTTTTTTAAACTGGGATTTTGTTCACTATTTTAATTTTGTCTGTCGTTTGTATCATCGAAAGAGAGATGAAAAGGTATTGCAGGACCTGATCTCAGGTTTTCATTTTGAAGAATTTCTCAACACCGATATCGGTAGTTTGTCAACGGGAAATAAGAAGAAAGTCTTCCTGATCACAGCTTTCTATCTCAAACCTCCCCTCCTTATTTTGGACGAACCATTTGATGGCCTAGATTTTGATGCGACAGAATTTCTATATGGTTTGCTATTGCAGTATAAAGAAGAAGGCTCTATTCTGATGAGTTCGCATATCGCAGAGAGTATTGTTCGGGTCTGTGATACAGCTTATACTATTGCAGATGGTCACCTAGACGCGATCGAATCGAATTTAGAAGATTGGTTTCATGACGTCAATCGTCAGAGGGGGTAGAGCATGCTACTAGCAATTTTTAGAGATTTGGTATCCAAAAATCGGCTCTTTTTGTTCTTGACTTCCTTAGCCTTTGCTCTTTATTACCATCTTGTTGGGGGCAAATTTTCTACGAGCTTTCAAGTCTTATTGATCAGTACGGCTATTGTCACTGCTCTATCAACCTTTCAATTGTTGTATTCCTACTTTTCGATGGACAGGGTCCAGGCCTACTACCAGCTTCCTTTGTCACTCAATCGTTTTAAAGGGTCTTTTCTGACAGTAACCTTTCTTCTTAATTTGCTGGAGCGCGTGCTGTTATTGATCCTCTTTTTGGGAGTCAAGTTAGACCTGCCACAATCCTTTAAGCTTGTCCTCCTTTCTTTACTGGTGGTATTGGGTGTGTTTTATGTTTTTATCCAGTTCAATACAAGGCCTAGTTTTCTAGGAGGAGTGCTCATTTCTGTAACGACTGTTCTTACAGTCTCTTCTTTATGGGTCCAACAAGTGTCCTATATGATCTTACTGTCAGCCCTCCTTGCTGTCTTTATTTTTAAAAATGAGGACTTGATCGCGATTTCAAAAAATGATCAGTTGCTCGTCGCAAAGAGAAGAAGTGGCAATTATTTTTGGATTTCCTTGTTTCAAGAGCGCTATTTTTCCATCAATTTTGTCTTTACCCTCATCTTCCTCCTTCTCATTCTGATACAGGATTATGATGCTCCTTTAAAAATCATCATTCTTTTAACGATGGCTTCTGTCAATACGCCATTAACCACCCTCATTTCCGCGGATAAAGATTTGATTGATCATGTTAAGTCCCTTCCTAAGAGTCGCTTATTTTACTTGATGTATTACCGTGTATTGTTGACTTATTTCTTAGCTGTGAATCTATTTGTTGCTCTAATATTAAAAATGGTGGTCATGCCTGACTTGGGGATTCTATTTTTACTAGGAGTCATGATTCTAGCAGTAGTGGAAGCTTTTTTGCACTTACTTATTGAAATCTATTTGCCTTTAAGAAAATGGAATTTAAAGAGGGAATGTTGGAAGCACCCACGAAAATACATTGTTCCTAGTATCGTCTTCTTACTTAGTTGGAGTCTCCTTTTCTGTTTCTAAGGAATTGATCCTTCGCTTGTATCTATTCCTTAATTGTAGTATGATAGAGAAGTTCAAAAGATGCTAGAAAAGGTGGCAAGTATATGAAAGATTTTCACTTTGATGCAATTGCTGCATTTGAAAATTACGAAATCGAAAAGATGAGAGATGGCCATGTAGTGGTGTCAACCAAGGTCGTTGAATCATCTCTCAATTATTATGGAAATGCGCATGGAGGCTATCTCTTTACCCTGTGTGACCAGATCAGTGGTTTGGTCGTGATTTCTCAGGGGGTCGATGGGGTGACCTTGCAATCCTCCATCAATTACTTGAAAGCAGGGTGTCTGGGGGATGTCCTCACGATCCATGGCGAATGTGTCCACAGTGGACGGACGACTCGAGTTGTGGATGTTGATATTACCAATCAAGACGGTGTCAATGTCTGCAAGGCAACCTTTACGATGTTTGTTACGGGAGTGAGAGATGAATCCGCACAAGTACGCATTTAAAAATTATATTTTTGATTTTTATGGAACCTTGGTCGACATCGAAACAGATGAGGACAGTCCAGTCTTATGGGATGCTATGGCTCAGATCTACCAATCCTACGGGGCAAGTTACACAGGAGAAGGTCTGCGCCTGCGTTATAGAGAGTTGGTGCAACAAGCCGAAGAAGACTTGGCCAAGGAAAAACAAGTTGCCCATCCTGAGATTGATCTGACGGTCATTTTTGTGCAATTGTATCTAGAAAGTCATCCAAGTGGAAACAGTGTTGCCCACCTCAAAGAGTGGGGACGGTTGATTGCACGGACTTTCCGTGTCCTTTCTCGCAAACGATTGGAGCTTTATCCTCTCACGAAAGAAGTATTAGAGGATATGAAAGCTGCAGGTTGCCGGATCTATCTCTTATCCAATGCCCAAGCAGAATTTACTAACCCAGAGATTGATTTAGTAGGCTTGAGAGAACTTTTCCATGCCATTTACTTGTCATCAGATGCAGGTATTCGCAAACCTCAGTCCGAATTTCTCGTGAAAGTGATCAAGGACCACCAGTTGAACCCTGAGAAAACGGTTATGGTGGGGAATGACTTTACAACAGATGTTGCTGTTGCCCAAAGTATCGGTATGGAGAGTATCTTGATCAATACCTTCCCATACTCTGATGCTGAACTGGGCGAGAAGAATCAAGCAGGCGTGCGCGTGATTCGGGATATTCAAGAATTGCAAGAAGATTGAAAGATATCATCTATGTAAGGAGGCCAAGTTACCTCCTTTTTATACAGTCGAGCAGGATTTGTCAAATTATCGCTTTCATGGTATACTATGAAAGTTAATTTGAATAAGGAGATAAACATGAATAACTTACCAAACTGTCCAAAATGTAACTCTGAATATGTCTATGAAGATGGAGCCCTCTTGGTCTGTCCAGAATGTGCTTATGAATGGAACCCAGCTGAAGTCGCTGAAGAAGAGGGTGTCGTTGCGATTGACGCTAACGACAACAAATTGGCTGATGGCGATACGGTGACCTTGATCAAAGATTTGAAAGTCAAGGGTGCACCGAAAGATTTGAAACAAGGAACGCGCGTGAAAAACATCCGTATTGTAGAAGGAGATCACAACATCGATTGTAAGATTGATGGCTTTGGCGCAATGAAACTCAAATCAGAATTTGTGAAGAAGATCTAAAGATAAGAAGAAGGGCCTAGCCCCTTTTCTTTCAGGAGAATACTATGAAATTCAAACTATTGTTTAGCTATCGTTTTCTATTGTTTATCTTAAGTGTGCTCGGCGTTTATATGCAACTGACCAAGCATGGTGGCTTTGGTATGATGCTTTATTACACCATTTTATCCAACATGTTGGTCATGTTCTTCTCGGGAGATATGGTCTGGCGCATGCTTCGTGGTCGTTCGACCCAGACCCAAGGCTACCTTCGCATGAAGGGGGCAGTGACCATGGCTATTATGATTACCTTTGTCATCTACCACTTTATGTTGGCACCTCTTGCGACACCAGAGAAGTTTTATCGTTTGGAAAACTTCCTTTGTCATTACATCGTTCCTTTGATGTTCTTCTTTGATACGCTTATTATTGACAAAGCCAAGCAATACCGCAAGCTCGATCCCTTCCTTTGGAACTTGATTCCCCTTGCTTATATGCTCTTTGCCCTTCTCAATGGTTTGGTCCTGAAGTGGCCGATTCCAGGTGCAAAAGATAGTCCGTTTGCCTATTTCTTTATCAATGTCAATAAATACGGCTGGGCTTTCGTGGGCAAATGGGTGGTGATCATCTTTATCGCCTACCTTTTAGCGGGCTATGTGCTCTATGGGATCAAAAATATCAAGCGAAAATAGGCTATTTTTCAGTAAAAACCGAACATTATTCAGACGAAAAGTCATGTTTTTAAATTTTTTTGAAAAATGTTGCGTTTTTTCTTGCATGTCGTTTGAAACTGTGATATAGTTATCTCAATTAAATAAATCCTTTAATCCTGTCCCGTGAGGCAGGCAAGGAGACTGTGAAAAACAATGGCTAGGACCATAGGGCGAGACTCTATCCTCTTAGACCATTCATTTGCTGAACCTCCTTGAAAAAGGAGGTTTTTCTTTTACAACTAAGGAGGACTGAATGAAAACCAAAGAAGTCGTTGATGATTTGACGATGAAGCGGGCCATTACCCGTATCACCTACGAAATCATTGAACGAAACAAAGATTTAAGCCAGATTGTGCTGGTGGGGATCAAGACGCGCGGTGTTTACATCGCTCGCCGGATCCAAGAACGCCTCTCTCAGCTGGAACAAATTGATGTCCCTGTTGCAGAACTCGATACCAAGCCTTTCCGAGATGATATGAAGGCGACAGAAGATACGACGGTCTTACCGGTTGATATCGCTCATAGAGAGGTCATCTTGATCGATGACGTCCTCTGTACAGGTCGTACGATACGCGCTGCCATTGACAATCTGGTCAGTCACGGTCGTCCTGCTCGAGTAAGTCTTGCGGTTCTAGTCGACCGTGGGCATCGGGAGTTGCCGATTCGTCCGGACTTTGTTGGGAAAAATATCCCGACAAGTAAGTCAGAGGAAATCATTGTCGAGATGGTGGAGCTAGACGGTCAAGACCGCGTCCTCATCAAAGAAGCTTAAATAAATAGTAAACCATTCACATTATAAAAGGAGAATCAACATGTCTGAAAATCAAATCGCTCTTAAAAACCTTGTCTCAATGGAAACTCTTACCAATGAAGAAGTAATGGCATTGATCAAACGTGGGATTGAGTTCAAAAACGGAGCTAAAGCAGCCTACGAAGACCAACACATCGTTTCAAATCTTTTCTTTGAATCTTCAACTCGTACCCACAAAGCCTTTGAAGTGGCAGAGTTGAAATTGGGATGTGATCTCCTTGACTTTGATGTGAAGACAAGCTCTGTGAACAAAGGGGAAACACTTTACGATACCATCTTAACTATGTCGGCTCTTGGAGTAGATGTCTGTGTCATCCGTCACCCTGAAGTGGACTACTACAAAGAATTGGTTGAAAGCCCAACAATCACAGCCTCTATCGTCAATGGTGGGGACGGTTCAGGTCAACACCCAAGCCAAAGTTTGCTTGATTTGATGACTATCTACCAAGAATTCGGTCACTTTGATGGCTTGAAAGTTTGTATCGCTGGGGACTTGGATCACTCACGTGTGGCAAAATCAAACATGCAAATCTTGAAACGTTTGGGAGCAACTCTTTACTTTGCAGGGCCAGACGAATGGAGAAGTGCGGAATTTGAAGACTATGGAACCTTCGTCACTATCGATGAAGTCATTGAAGAAGTGGATGTGATGATGTTCTTGCGTGTGCAACACGAACGTCATGATTACGAATCACTCTTCTCTAAAGAAAACTACCACCGTCTTCATGGTTTGACACAAGAACGTTATGACCGTATGAAAGATACTGCGATCTTGATGCACCCAGCACCAGTCAACCGTGACGTTGAAATTGCGGACCACTTGGTAGAAGCTCCTAAATCACGCATCGTAGAACAAATGACCAATGGTGTCTTTGTCCGTATGGCCATCATTGAAGCCGTCCTTAAAGGTCGTGGAGCAAAATAAAATAACTGACAATTCATTGAAAGGAAAGAAAGAGGACAGAGTAGATCGCTACATGGAATCTGACTTTCCTTTTTTTGAGGAACTATGATAAAATTGGACTAGAGTAAAAGAAGGGAGGGGTTCAATGAAACGATTATTGGTCCTAGAGGATGGGACTGTATTTGAAGGAGAAGCCTTTGGTGCAGACCTATATGTGACTGGTGAGTTGGTCTTTACCACAGCCATGACAGGTTATCAAGAATTGCTCACGGATCAGGCTTTTAGTGGCCAGATTCTCTCCTTTACCTTCCCGGTTATTGGCGCAGCAGGAATCAATCGGGATGATTCTGAATCCATTACACCCACTTGTTTAGCGGTAGTGGTTCAGCATCTGGTGAAGATGCCAAGCAATTGGCGGCAGCAGATGACCTTGGATGAATTCTTGAAGCGAAAAAAAATCCCTGGTATTGTAGGGATTGATACGCGCCAGGTGGCAAAAATTGTCCGCAAGTATGGACGGATGAAGGCAACTGTTATTAACAAGGGGGATTCGATCGAGCATATCTTGGATCAGTTGCGAGCGACAGTTCTTCCCAAAGACCAAGTGCGTCAAGTCTCGACCAAAACAGCCTATGCTGTACCTGGATTTGGAAAGAGTATTGCCTTGATTGATCTAGGGGTCAAGCACTCTGTCTTACGTCAGCTGAGTCAAAGGGACTGTAATGTGACAGTCTATCCCTATGATATCTCTTATGATGAACTGATGGAGCAGCAACCAGATGGCGTTATTTTATCCAGTGGGCCAGGCGATCCCCATCAGGTGAAAAAACTTTGCCGCTTGATCAAAAAGCTCAATGGTCAGATTCCGATCTGGGGCATGGGCTTGGGAGCTCAGTTGTTGGCACAAGCTTACGGTGCTGAGCTGGCCCCTATGGAAGTCGGACATTTCGGTTTAAATATTCCTGTGCGTGAAATTGCGACAGGAAAAATCGAAATAACCAGTCAAAATCACCTGTATAGTATAGCGAGGGACACTCTGCCCCATGATTTATTGGTCACACATGAAAATGTCAATGACCATAGCATCGAAGCTTTTCGTCATCGTTACCAGCCAATTTTAGGGGTTCAATTCCAAGTAGATGCTAGTCCAGGTCCAAGAGAAAATCTCTATTTTTACGATGAATTTTTAGAGTTGATTGATGCCAAAATTCACGAAAGTAGAAGGGAGAAGGAATGATGAAAGAAAACCAGAAATTGCTTCTCCTGTGTGGAGATTCTTATCAGGATATTAGCCTTTTGGCTGCGGTAAATGAAGCACAAAAACTCAATGCTAAGGATGGGAATGCTCTTGTCCTTTACTTGGGCGAAGAAAATGCTATCACCCAAGAAGCTGCAGATATAGTTGTAGTTAGTAAGCTCAAGCTGGATGCTCTTAGGACGACTCTTCTTTCTTATACTGGATCTCGCTTGCTCTTAGCTTTCGCGGACAAACAGATTTTGAATCTCTTGTTTCGTTTGGAAGAAACTGGATTTTTCAAAGAAGCATCGATCTTGATTGTCGGGACAAGTCTCCAACGCTACCGTAATTTTTACCAACAGGCAGATCAACGACGTCTCTTTCAAGAGCTGGGCTATCAGGTACCTGCTTCAGCACTGGTTAGTTCGGTTCGAGAAGCTATCGAGTTTTCTGAAGGCATTCAATTTCCTATTATGATCTGGCCAGTAGCGAGTAAGCAAGGGCAAGGGCGAAAGATCGCTCATAACCTGGATGACTTGTGCGAAGCTGTAGAAATGGGACTTTCGGTTTCTCCAAGTCAGCAGTGTTTGCTGGAGTTTTCGACCTATGGCTTTAAGGAACTTGATTTTGTAGTCATGCGGGATCGTGAAGACAATCACTACATGGCAGCCTCTATTGAAAGCATTGATCCTGTTGGGATCCACTCCAGTGACTCTTACCAATTCATGCCAGCGGTTACCCTGACTGACCGGGAGTTTCAAAATCTTCGTGAAGCGGCGATTCACATTAGTCGCTATCTGAAACTGACAGGAGCCATTTCCATTAAGTTTGCCTTGGATCCGACCAGTTATGCCTTCTACATCTTAGAGGTTAATCCATTTGCTTCAGATAGTATCTCGATGGCCTCTATGGGCTTGGGCTATTCCTTGTTTGAGCAAGGCGTGCAGCTGCAATTGGGGCGCTCGCTCGAGCATTTGCCTCACCCCTTATTACAGGATCTAAAGGCTGTCTATGAACCCAGTCTAGACTATATTTTCTTTAAGATTCCGATCTTTTCAGATGCTGCACAGAATGCTCGTCTCAATACCCAAATTCACTCTTATGGGGCAGTTTATGGATTTGGAAAGAGGATAGATGAAGCTTACCAACAGGCCTTAGAAACCATTAAAGATAAAAAACTGCTGACTGTCTTTCCTGAAGAAATGACCGATGATGAGTTAATCCAAAAAATAGCTCGTCATATGCCCCATCGGCTCTTCTATATCTTAGAGGCTCTGAAACGTGGTTTTGAGTTTGAGGAACTCTTGGATTTAAGTAAATTATCCCCTATTTATTTGCAGGTCTTGGCCAATCTAGTGGAGTTAGAAAAAGGAGTAGAGGCTGAGACAAGTCCAGCATTTCTTCCGGTTGAGCCATCAGCTGGCTTATATGAGGTCAATGCAGGAGCGGCCTATTATCTGACCCAAAATGGGACCAATGAGTCATTCGGTTTGGATGCTGCGTGTGTCTTGGTGGATGATCTAGAAATTCGGGACCCGAGTTTTTACCAAAAGGTAGGAAAGAAGGAGCAAGAGTTAAAAGAAAAAGGACAACAGGTGATCTTAGTCACCAATCGTCCTTTTACAGAATCTTTGGCAGATAAAGTCTATTATCTTCCTATCAATGAGACAAGCCTTAACCTAATTCAGTCCATTGATCAGGTCAAAGATATAATCTATCTTTCTAACATACAATAAGAGAGTGGGACAGAAATCGGTAATTCGTTAGAATTCGATTTCGACGTCCCGCCTCCGCACAGTTGAGTAGGGCTGTAAAAGCTGATGAAATCAGCGTAGTAGAGCCCACTCAACCACTGCGTCTTGCTCGAAAATCCAAAAACAATTAAG
>JAGZKI010000018.1 GCA_018365265.1 Streptococcus parasanguinis
TACGCTGATTTCATCAGCTTTTACAGCCCTACTCAACTGTGCGGAGGTGGGACGACGAAATCGAATTCTAACGAATTACCGATTTCTGTCCCACTCTCTGAATGTACATTTACTGATTATGCTTCTGACTTCTTTTCAGCCGTCTTGTGAACAGCTTTGATACTAATATTCCCATTGCTGGTCATGACTGCTTTGAGTTGTTTCTCACTTGGATGTTCCAGGTAATAATCGGTAATGGCATCTTCGATATGGTCTTGGATGGTACGACGGAGTGGGCGGGCCCCCATTTTTGGATCGTATCCCAGATCGACCAATTTTTCTTTGACCTTCTCTGTCACATCCAGATGAATCTCATTTTGTGCGAGACGTTGATTGACTTCATCCAGCATGAGGGTAACGATTTGGAGAAGGTTTTCTTTTGATAGAGGTTGGAATTCAATGATGCCATCAAAGCGGTTCATGAATTCAGGGCTAAAGAAGTTACCGAGTTCTCCCAGTACAGAGTTGGTTCGACCTTCGCGAGCAGCTCCAAAACCAACATTGGCCTCAGCTTTGCCGGTTCCAGCATTAGAGGTCATGATGATAATAGTATCTTTAAAGCTGACGGTACGACCTTGACCATCTGTCAAACGGCCATCATCCAAGACTTGCAAGAACATGTGCATGACATCTGGATGGGCTTTTTCCACTTCATCCAATAACACGAGGGAGTAAGGATTGCGACGTACCTTTTCTGTTAGTTGTCCGGCTTCATCGTAGCCAACATAGCCCGGAGGAGCTCCGACTAGTTTCGCTACGCTATGTTTTTCCATGTATTCGCTCATATCAAAGCGGATCATATTGTCTGCAGAGCCAAAGAGCTCGATCGCCAATTGTTTAGACAATTCGGTCTTTCCGACACCGGTTGGTCCGACAAAGAGGAAGCTTCCGATTGGTCGATTTGGAGATCCTAGGCCGACACGATTGCGTCGAATGGCTTTCGCGATTTTATCTACTGCATCATCTTGACCGATCACATGAGCTTTCAAATCAGAAGCCAGATTGATCAATTGAGACTGTTCTTTTTCTTTCAAATCACCAACAGGAATATTGGTCTTTTGTTCAACGATGTGTTCAATAGTTTTTTCACTGATGACAGGGGTTTCCTGATCAGTGACATGTTGACCTTGCATTTCCTTGTATTTCGCGATTTGGTCGCGGAAGTAGGCTGCTTTTTCAAAGTCTTCTTCGCGGGTTGCTTGAGCTTTAAGGTTTTCAGCTTCAATCAAGCGCTGGTCGATCACTTTTGGATCCACAAAGTTTAGGGTCAGGTTCATCTTAGAGCCCGCTTCATCCAACAAATCAATGGCCTTGTCTGGCAGGAAGCGATCTTGGATGTAGCGGTTTGAAAGAATAGCTGCCGCTTCGATAGCTCCGTCTGTATAGTGGACGTGGTGGTAGTCTTCGTATTTTTTCTGGATACCCTTGAGAATGGTGATGGTTTCTTCAACCGTTGGTTCATCGACCTTAACGGGCTGCATCCGACGTTCCAAGGCCGCATCTTTTTCAATGATACGGTATTCATTGAGGGTAGTAGCACCGACTAATTGAAGTTCTCCACGCGCTAAGGCTGGTTTGAGGATATTTCCAGCGTCCATATTGCCTTCGCCAGCTGATCCTGCACCAACAATTTCATGGATTTCGTCGATGAACAGAATAACATCTTCTCGTTGACGAATTTCATCCATTAATTTTTGCATGCGTTCTTCGAATTGACCACGGATGCCTGTGCCCTGAACGAGGCTCACGACGTCTAAGCGGATGACTTCTTTTCCTTGCAATTTATGTGGAACGTCGCCATCAACGATTTTTTGAGCCAGGCCTTCCACAACGGCAGTCTTTCCGACACCAGGTTCCCCAATCAGAACCGGATTGTTCTTGGTTCGACGGTTGAGGATTTCGATGACACGGATAATCTCCTCATCACGGCCAATGACAGGGTCAATATCCCCTTTGCGGGCAATCTCTGTGACATTGATGCCGAACTCTTCTAAAAGACCTTTTGGCTTTTGAGGGCGTGCTTGACGAGGGTCTTGACCACCACCACGGTTATTGTTTTGGCCGTAGCCGCCACCTCCATAACTGCCTCCGGATTGAGTTGGAGGAGTTTGAGGTTCTTGCGGACTTTGGAAGTTTCCAAGGTTATTGAAGAAATCTTCAAAAGGATCTCCAGTGAGTTGGCTCCGTTGGGTCATGCCTTTCAAGAAGCTGTTATTTGGGTCTGTTTTCATAATTTTATAGCAATTTTGACAGAGGTCTACTTGCTGCTGACGTCCATTTACATTTGTATATAAATGGATGGTTGATTCATTTATTTTACAATTTTGACAAAGCATAAACATACCTCACAGTAGGTTTTTGATGGTTTCCCATCAAGAGACGAGCCTATTTTTAAAAGGTCAAAAATAGTCAAAGATTTATAGTTTCATTATATCAGTATTCTAGAAGTTTGCAAGAATTTACTACGGAATGTCGCTAAGGATTGAAGAAGAGAGCAAATCAATGGAAAAATGTGAATTTTTATTGGAAGAGCTTTCTCTTTTATGATAAAATAGGAGAGTAGAAAGTAAAGAGGAGAAATAAAATGGAATCACATTTAGTACGGATTATCAACCGTTTGGAGACGATGACAAAAGACGGTGGAAACTTGAAACGTAATTTTGAACGTGACGGTGTTGTTGTCGCTGAAGTAGCCTACAACCACAATGAAGAAGAAGGTTCAACCTTTACACTTCGTGATGTTGAAGCGCGTGAAACCTATACATTTGATAGCATTGATTTAATTGCAATGGAAATTTATGAATTGCTTTACTAAGCAGCTGTGTGGATGAGTTTGGGGTGGTCTCAAGCTCATTTTTTGTCCATCTGGCTATAGTTTTCGTCTATAAGAAATTCTAATTAGGAACAGTTAGGTTTGAGAGTTGAAATCTGCTATAATAGAGAGGACTATTTTCATTACTTGACTAGAAAGAGAATTGACATGACGACAATCATTGATGGGAAGGCGCTCGCTACAAAATTACAGGGTGAGATTGCGAAGAAAACAGCACGATTAAAAGAAGAGACAGGAGTTGTGCCTGGCCTCGTTGTCATCGTGGTAGGAGATAATCCAGCTAGCAAAATCTATGTAAGAAATAAAGAGCGTTCTGCTATTGCGGCAGGCTTTCGGAGTGAAGTGAGACGACTTCCTGAAAGCATCAGCCAAGCTGAATTATTAGAAGTGATCGAACACTACAATCAAGATCCCCTTTGGCATGGGATTTTAGTGCAGTTGCCACTGCCTAAGCATATCGATGCGGATGCAGTCCTTTTAGCCATTGATCCGACAAAAGATGTGGATGGCTTTCATCCATTGAATATGGGACGTTTGTGGGCTGGAAATCCCCTCATGGTGCCTTCAACTCCCGCTGGGATCATGGAGATGTTCAAAGAGTACGGGATTGATCTAGAAGGGAAGCGAGCAGTCGTAATTGGTCGTTCCAATATTGTTGGAAAACCAATGGCGCAGTTGCTCCTTGCTAAAAATGCGACAGTAACCTTGACCCATTCCCGGACCCATCATCTGCCTAAAATTGCTAGAAGAGCAGATATCTTGGTTGTTGCGATCGGTCGTGCGAAATTTGTAACAGCAGACTTCGTGAAAGAAGGCGCCGTCGTTATTGACGTCGGAATGAATCGCGATGAGAATGGCAAATTGTGTGGGGATGTCGATTTTGACTCTGTTGCACCTTTGGCCAGTCATATTACCCCGGTACCAGGAGGGGTTGGTCCTATGACCGTCACCATGCTGATGGAGCAGACCTACGAAGCAGCTGTTCGTGCCTTAAAAAAATGAAAGTGTGAACAAGATGAAGTTTGTATTTGATTTAGATGGAACCCTGTCATTCGATGGTGTCACAATCGATGATGAAATCAAACAGGTCTTATTGAGAGCAGAAGAATTTGGCCATGAAGTTGCCTTTGCTTCTGCACGTTCTTACCGGGACTGCTTGGGTCTTTTAGGGGACCCATTGAGTCAGCAACTCGTGATAGGCTTAAATGGTGGATTGGCCTATCGCCAGGGGCAATTGGTATATGAGGAACAATTGGACAAGGATGTGTATCGGGAAGTCCTTGGCTTTTGCCGCCATTACAATCTACCATTTTTTGTGGATGATACCTTTGATTATAGCGGACAGATTTTGGAAAAGATTCCTTTTGTTGCTAATGTAGATCCCCTCAAGAAAGCCCAGTATCGTTCATTAGAGGAGCTGACAGATCCGATTAAGGTCGTGATCTATATGGGTGGCCATGAGGAGCTCGTGGATGAGATCATCGAGCGGATCGAAAAGACAGATAAGGCCCATATCCGCTATCATGCGCATGAAAAATGCATCTATCTCAATCCAGCAGACACGCATAAAGCGACAACAGTAGAAGAACTCTGTGAAGAGAATTTCGTGGCTTTTGGCAATGATCAAAATGATATCGAGCTCTTTGAAAAAGCTCTTTATGCAGTTCAGATTGGTGATTTTCCAGCCCTTCAGCCTTATGCGGATGATCAATTGGTAGCCAAACAAAATCAACCACAAGCTGTGGCTGCTAAGATCTTGCAAGTCTTCGCAGAATTCAGAGGAAAATAAAAGAAGGAGGGGGAGTCGTAGCTTCTCCTTTTTCGTTAGAAATGAGGAAGGTATGAGAACAGTTCAGAAAGAAGAGATCCAGCGTGTCATTGCAAAGCGAGAGGCAAGATCTTATAAGGGCGATTTTGGTCGCCTGCTCTTGATTGGGGGGACTTACCCCTATGGGGGAGCCATCATTATGGCGGCGCTTGCTGCGGTTCATAGTGGTGCGGGGCTGGTCACTGTCGCAACAGATCCAGATAATCTGACGGCCCTTCATAGCCATCTTCCTGAGGCCATGGGCTTTGATTTGGCAGATCACGAACTCCTTTGTGAGCAGCTCCAAAAAGCCAGCGTGATTCTTGTAGGACCGGGCTTAAAGGAAGCAACAGAAAACCAAGCAATCTTGCACATGATTTTTGAGCAAGTCTCTAGCCAGCAGGTCTTGATATTAGATGGAGGAGCTATTAGTCTTTTAGTAGCTTCTCAGTTTGAATTGCCAAAGGCTCAGTTGGTCTTTACGCCTCATCAAAAAGAATGGGAAAAACTGTCAGGACTTGATCTAGCTAGCCAAACAGAAGAGAAGAGCCGAGAAGCGGTTAAAAGTTTTCCTAAAGGGACTGTCATTGTAGAAAAAGGACCCCACACCCGCATTTGGACAAGTGGGCAAGAAGAGGGCTATCAGCTAGATGTTGGTGGTCCGTACCAAGCAACAGGTGGCATGGGGGATACCTTGGCAGGGATGATCGCAGGGTTTGCAGGTCAATTTCCACAGGTCAGTCTCTATGAGCGCGTGGTGGTTGCGACCTATCTTCATTCAGCCATTGCTGAAGACTTGAGTAAGGAGGCTTATGTGGTTCTACCGACAACCATCAGCCAAGAAATCCCCAAATGGATGAAGAAGTGGAGTGACAATTCAAACGAAAATGTTGAAAATGAAACGTTTTCATGATAGTATGGATGAAAGGAGGTGAGAAAATGAATGAGCAAAAAAAATCGATTACGATGAAAGATGTTGCAGCAGAAGCTGGGGTTAGTGTTGGGACCGTTTCTCGTGTCATCAATAACGAAAAAGGCATTAAAGAGGTGACATTAAAAAAAGTTCAACAAGCGATTGAAAAACTTTCTTATGTGCCAGATGAATATGCGAGAGGATTAAAAACGAATCGTAGTAATATTATCGCTTTACTTATTCCAACCATTTGGCATCCATTCTTTTCTGAGTTTGCATATCATGTAGAAAAGGAATTGTTGAAAAATCAATGTAAATTATTGATTTGTAATGCAGATAAAGATGCTCAAAACGAGATAGAGTACATAAAATTACTTGAAAAAAATAAGGTAGATGGGATCATTGGGATCACCTATTCAGATATCGATAAGTATATCTCCTCTAATTTACCTTTTGTTAGTATTGACCGTCATTTTTCTGAAAATGTCTATTACGTAACCTCTGAAAATTATCATGGTGGTCAACTGGCTTGCCGAGAGTTAGTCAAACGAGGTTGCCAAAATTTAGCTTACATTAGTGGTGTGAACAAACATTTGAATGAAACAACGGAACGCGGAAGGGGGTTTAAAGATGAAGCTAAACGGCAAAATACAAAAATCTGTAGTCTTGAAATGCCAGAACCGTTAGATCAAGCAGAAAGACAAATTAAGTCTTTTTTCGAAGCTCATCCTCAGATTGATGGGATTTTTACAGTAAATGATTTTATGGCTCTACGTGTTATAAAAGTTTTGACGGAGATGGGAAAAACTCCTCTAGAGGACTATCAAATTATTGGTTTTGATGGCTTAAGACCTGCTTTTGATCAACCGTACTTACTTTCGACCATTGTTCAAGAAATAGCTCAGATGGCCCAAGCGGCAGTAGATTTATTACTCAAATTGATTCGACAAGAAAAAATAGAAAAGAATGTGATTAGTTTGCCCGTACATTTCTTTGAAGGGAACACTACAAAAAAATTATAAAAAGTGCTTGACAAATTATGAAAGCGCTGTTATAATTTAGCTATAAAATGAAACGTTTCAAAAAACTCAACTATTTTAGCTTGAGTTAAAAATATAACCAAAAAATGAAACGTTTCAAAAAGGAGGACGCTATGCGTAAAGGTATTAAGTTATCTGTAGTTGCAGCACTATCATTAGGATTGCTTGCAGGATGTGGTGGGGGATCAAAATCCAAAACTGCAAGTTCTTCAAATGAGATTAAAGTCTGGGTTCAGTTCTCAGATGAAACAGCTGAGGGAAAAGCTTGGCAACAAGTTGTTGATAATTTCAATAAATCAAAGAAAACGAAATATAAGGTTGTGACAGAATTTATTCCACGTAGCGGTAGTGGTGGTGGATATGAAGATAAGGTTAATGCCGCTGTTACGACAAATAGTTTACCAGATGTCATTACACTAGATGGTCCTAATACTGCAGCCTATGCAAAATCAAAAGTGATTGCTCCTTTGGATGATTATCTAAAAGACGATAATATGGATGATGTACTGGACAGTATTAAACAACAGGGAACTTATGATGGTAAATTTTATGCATTTGGTTATTCAGAATCCAATGTAGGTGTTTACTATAATAAGAAAATGTTTAAAGAAGCAGGGATTGACGAAGCTAGTTTACCAACCCTAGAAAAACCATGGACATGGTCTGAGTTTAATGCCATTGCTAAGAAATTAAAAGATCATTTTAACAAACCAGCGATTGATTTCCGTTTGAATTCAAACGATGAGATGTTGCCATATGCTTACATGCCTCTTATTTGGTCAAATGGTGGATCTGTTGTGAATTCTAAAGGAACAAAAGCGGAAGGCTACTTCAATAGCAAGGAAAGTGTTGAAGCTGTTCAATTTATTCAAGATCTTGTGAAGGATGGATATACGACAGTTAGTCCTGTTGAAAAAGGTTTTGAAACCGGTGAATATCCTATGGTTCTGAGCGGTTCTTGGACGATTGCAGACCTACAAACAAATTACAAAGATATTGATTTTGGTATTCTTCCTTATCCAGTTTCAGATAAAACGAAGAAATTGGTATCACCTTCAGGTAGTTGGCAATTAGCCGTTACAACAAAATCTGATAAAAAAGAAGCAGCCGCTGAATTTGTTAAGTTTGCTACAAATACTGAATCTAGTGAAATTCTAAGCTTAGGTAACAGTGTTCTTCCAATCAGAAAATCAACAATTAAAAATATTAAGGACAAAGTATCTGAGCCAATGCGTTTCTTGATGGAACAAAATGCTAAAACGGCTCATGCTCGTCCAGTTGTAGTAGCTTATCCACAAGTTTCACGCGCTTTCCAACAAGCAATGCAAGATATCAGCTATTATAAAGATAATCCAGATGTACAAAAAGTATTAGATGCTCGTGCGAAAGAAATGCAAACAGCAATCGACCAATCTTTAAATAAATAGTTGACATTCAAAAAGGTGGAAGGTAAGTTATGGAATGTACCTTCCACCTTATTTTATTTAATAGTTTCATCTTAGGAGACGAACAATGAGCGAAAAAAATAAAGTCGAAACAAAAAAGAAAGAACGCCTTAAAGAAAATATTATGGGCTATAGCTTTTTAGCTCCAGCTTTAATATTACTTTTCATCTTTTTAGTGATACCTGTTGGTATGGTGATCTATTATGCCTTTACAGATTATTACCTATTAACGCCTGAGGATAGAAAATTTGTAGGACTACAAAATTTTATGCGCTTAGCACAAGATCCAATCTTTATAAAAAGCTTCTTGAATACCTTGAAATTTGTAGTTTGGATTATTCCAGTGCAACTTGGTGCGGCTCTCGGGATGGCCTTAATTGTTAATAAGAAACGTAAAGGAAATATGTTCTTTAAGGTAGCATTTTTTGCTCCTGTTGTGATGTCTCTTGTCGTTATTTCTATCCTCTGGTTATACTTGTTAAATCCAAATAATGGTTTGCTCAATGCTCTACTGAATAAAATTGGTATTTCTTCACAACCATTCTTGACAAGTCCAAAACAAGCCATGTATGCTATTGTATTTGTTTCTGCATGGCAGGGTGCAGGTTATCAAATGTTGTTATTCCTTGGAGGAATGCAAAATATTCCACAAGATATTTATGAGGCGGCAGAGTTGGATGGATTTTCAAAATGGGCTCAATTTAGATATATCACGATGCCTTTATTGAAACCAACTGCCTTGTTTGTACTCTTGACAACATTGATTTCAGCATTTAAATTGATTGTACAACCAATGGTTATGACTCAAGGTGGTCCATTGAACTCAACAATCACTATGGTATATTACATTTATCAACAAGGTTTCACTGACCGTCTTGTTGGTTACTCAAGTTCGATTGCCTTAGTATTTACAACATTGATTGGTATGATTAGTCTTGTACAACGGCGAGTTTTGAAGGAGGATGATTAGGATGAAACGTTTAAAACCGACTACTATTTTAGAATATGTTTTATTAATTCTATTAGCAGGCCTCTTTCTATTTCCTATGATCTGGATGGTGGTTTCAGCAATGAAGCCAGAAGCAGATGTGTATAAGAATTTAACAAGTTGGAAAGCATTCTTACCTAGTTTTAATCCAGCTGATTGGTTTAAACCTTACCAAGAAGTTCTTGCCCGTTTTAGTATTCTAACATATCTAGGGAACAGTATTTTTTATGCAGGAACATTTGCACTTGGGTCTATTATAGTAAACGCCTTAGCGGGATTTGCATTTGCAAAAATTAATTTTACAGGTAAAAAAATTCTGTTTGGCTTTTTATTGGCATTGTTAATCATTCCGATGGAAACAGTGTTGATTCCTCAATTTACAATTATTAATTCACTTGGCTTAGTCAATAATCGTTTAGCGGTTATTATCCCTGGATTAGCTAGTGTCTTTAATATTTATCTTTTCCGAAACTTCTTTATTGCCATTCCAGAAGAAATTATCGAATCTGCAAAAATAGATGGTGCAAGTATCTTACGGATCTTTTTCAAGATTATGTTGCCGATGTCGAAACCGGCGGTTGCAACAGTTGGTGTTCTTTCCTTTATTTCTAGTTGGAATGATTATATCTGGCCGTTGATGGTTTTAACCGATTCGTCAAAATTTTCAATGCAGGTGGCGATTACAACCATTAATACAACTCAACCAGTTTATATCAATCAAGTAATGGCTGTTTTGACAATTTCTACGATTCCACTTATTCTAGTATATATCGTAGCACAAAAATATATTATTCAAGGTCTAGGTGGATCTGGTACAGGTATTAAGTAGGTGATCAGTATGAAGGAAAGCATTCGAAAAGCAAATCAGTATATCGATGAAAACAGGGTAAAGGTTAACCAGCAATATAGAGGAGCATTTCATTTGCTACCTCCTATCGGCTGGATGAACGATCCAAATGGTTTTGTTTATTTCCGTGGGGAATACCATTTGTTTTACCAATTCTATCCCTATGATAGTGTTTGGGGTCCCATGCATTGGGGGCATGCCAAATCAAAAGATCTTCTCCATTGGGAAGAATTACCAGTAGCTATAGCACCAAGTGAAAGCTATGATAAGGATGGTTGTTTCTCAGGTAGTGCTATTGTGAAAGATGACAAGCTCTATTTGCTGTATACTGGTCATGTAGACGATGAGGAAAAGCGCGAGGAGACTCAGTGTCTTGCGGTGTCGACAGATGGCATTACCTTTGAAAAGTTGCCTACTAATCCAGTGATCCATGCTCAACATATTGAGGGGATCGCAGATATTGCAGATTTTCGTGATCCTAAAGTATTTGAATACCAAGGAAGCTTTTACGCTGTCGTTGCTTCTAAGACACCGGATGACAGAGGTCAAATTCTCCTATTTGCATCAAGTAATCTAGTAGATTGGACCTTTACATCGGTTCTATTAGAAGGTGAAAAAGGGCAAGGGATTATGTGGGAGTGTCCCGATTTCTTCCCTTTAGATGACAAATGGGTCTTGATCTTGTCTCCCATTGAAATGGAAAGGCAGCAAGAAAAATACTGGAATTTAAATTCGACGGTTGCCTTTATCGGTGACATGAATTGGGAAACAGGACGCTTTCATGTCGATTCCTATGATGAATTGGATGGTGGTTTGGATTTCTATGCCCCTCAAACTTGTCAAGGACCAAATGGCGAACGTTACATGGTTGCCTGGATGCAAATGTGGCACCGGTCTATCCCCAGTCATGATTTAGCTCATGGGTGGGCAGGTAGTATGACTCTTCCAAGAAAATTGTCCTTGAAAGACGGACGATTGGTTCAGGAGTTACCTGAGTCAGTGAAAGAACACTTTCTTGTGGAGCATGCGTCAGAAACCATTGTTAAGGGCAATCAAATCATTATCCCAGCTAGAGGGAAACAAACCTTGTTTGAGCTAGATGCCAAACCGGGTCGCTCCTTTATCCTTGGTTATGGCGAGGAAACTGATCCTGATAGTGTCTTGCAATTGGTTTATGACGCCTCTCAAAAACGCTTTAGCATAAGTCGAGACCAATTTGGGCACCCCATTTCTGGAAAAGAAAATCCAGCATTTCAATCGAGATGGATTCAGTTGGATGCTGAAAAAGATCATCATTTTTCGATCATTCGCGATACCAACTCAATTGAAGTATTCGTGGATGGTAAAACTCTCTCCATGACCTTTTATGAAACGAGTCAGAATCCCGTCTATACTCTCACGGCAGATGAAGGAGTCGATTGGGTCGTAAAAACCTATCAAAAATAGGAAATCAATAGCCTCCTAAAGAATAAAAGACAAGTCTTGTGACTTGTCTTTTTGTTCTTTAAGAGAGGACAGAAGCGAGGAGCCCTCCCAGAATGAGGATGATGGCCCCGCTGAGTCGGTTGGCCATTTGGGCGAAGGCGATCATTTCCATACGATCAGATGCGGAGAGAACAGCGATATTTCCGGTTCCTCCCATGGAGTTATTGATCATACCAGATCCGATAGCAGTCTCGACTGGATACAATCCAACCAGTTTTCCGATCAAAGCAGAAGCAAGCCCCATAGCTAGAACAGAGGTCAAGCTTAGGAGAATGAATTGCCAGGTCATCGCCATAGCTAGAGTTGAAAGGTCAATCAAGGAAAGACCAATCCCAGCTAGGACTGCATGGGTGAGGTTGGTCATAATGACTTGGTTGAACATAACCACACAGTTTTCCAAAGGTTTTGGGACAGCATTGAAAGCTTTCAGGATAAAGACGATGATAATCATGAAGGCATAACTGTGGATTTTTGGAACAAAGGCATTGCAGATGACCCCGAGAAGAAAAATACTAAAGGCAAACATCATTCCAACTCCGATTTGGGTCGGATCAAGTGTGAGTTTTTCTTTCTTCAATTCATCTTTATTGACGGGAATCAAGACACCGTGACCATTGTAAGGACTGTCTGCAAAGATTTTGACGATCAAAACAGCTCCAATGATGGCAAGGATATTACCAAGTGTGGTAGCGGGTGCCAATTGAGAGAAGATGGCTGCTTGGCTTCCATGGAGATTAGCAGCGTATATCTTTGAAAGAGGCAGGATTCCAGCTCCCATTCCTCCGACCATTTGTGGGAATGAAACATAGAGAATCGAATGTCCAAATCCTTGTCCCAAAAGGCTTCCAATGATCCCAACAGAGAGAGCCCCAATGACCATGGTGACCAAGGAAACAGGAATAAAGCGAGCGGAAGCTTTTACCAAGAGATTGCGATTCATCCCTAGAATAGCCCCACAAATCAAGGCTGCGATATAAAAATCCAGAAAGCCAAAGGAATCTCCCAAAAAGCCCTTGGTGGCTGTGATAATATTTGCTGGAATAACATGGAAGGTCGCTAGAAGAGTAGCTCCTAGTAAGGTGAAGACGGATCCTCCACCTAGGTAAGAATTCATAATTGGCAGTTTCTCACCGATAAAGTAGAGAAGATGCCCCATGACGACCAAAAGTAGGGTTAATCCGAGCATATTGAGTGGGAGTTTCCCCATAGCAATCGTCACCGCGAGAACGATGACGATGAATGCATATAGAGGGAGACTGACACCGGAAATGTTGATTTCATTCAATTTTTTCATGGTTGTTCAGTCAGCTCCTTATTAGTATTTTGGATACCATTTAAGGTCACGTACAGCTTTTGCCATATCTGTTTCTTTGGCTTGTGCAAGCCCTTGTTCTTGAGCTTTCTTGGCAACAGCTTCAGCCACCTTGATAGACACGTCAGCTACATATTGGAATGGTGGAAGGACTGGCGCACCTGGTTGACCTGGATTGACAATACCTGACAATGAGTGAGCTGCTGCCCCAATCATTTCATCTGTCAACAATTTGGCTTCAGATGCTAACATACCAAGACCAAGACCTGGGTAGATCAAAGCGTTATTGGCTTGACCGATTTCATAGTCCACACCTTTGTAGCTGATGGTTCCTGAAGGAACACCGGTAGCGACAAAGGCTTTACCGTCTGACCATTCGATGACTTGTTGGGCTGTTGCTTCCAATTTCTTGGTTGGGTTAGAAATTGGGAAGATAACTGGGCGTTCAGTGTTTTCACACATGGCTTCAACCACTTCTTTAGTGAAGGCACCTGGGTTTGTAGAAGTTCCGACCAAGATCGTTGGTTTTACTGTTTTGATCACTTCAAGAAGATTGGTCATATCGCCTTTACCTTCGAAGTCAGAACGTTTTTTAGCAAATGGTTTTTGAGCTGGCGTCAAATCTTCCATATCGTCAAACAAAAGACCTTGTTTATCGATCATGAAGAAACGTTTGTAAGCTTCTTCTGGAGAAAGCCCTTCAGCAACCATTTCAGCGTGAACACGGTCTGCGATACCAGCACCAGCAGAACCACCACCATAGCAAAGGTAAACTTGGTCTGTCAATTTTTCACCAGTGATATCCATCGCTCCAAAGATACCACCCAAGACAACGATCCCAGTTCCTTGAATATCATCGTTGAAAGTTGGGATTTCTTTCTTGTAACGGTTCAAGATATCAGCCGCATTTGAACGACCGAAGTCTTCCCAGTGAAGGTACAATTTAGGGAAAAGTTTTCCAGCTGTTTGAACAAATTGATCGATAAAGGCATCGTATTTTTCACCACGGACACGTTCATGACGGTTTCCGAGATACATTGGATTATTCAACAATTCTTCACGGTTGGTACCAGCATCGATGACAAGAGGCATAACGCAAGCTGGATCAATTCCGGCTGCAGCAGTGTAGACCATCAATTTTCCGACAGAGATGTCGACCCCTTGGACACCCCAGTCACCGATACCAAGAATTCCTTCTGCGTCAGTTGCAACGATCAAGCGGATATCGCGATCGCCAGCCGCATTTTTCAATGTTTCTTCGATATTTTCTGGGTGGTTAATATCAAGGTAAGCGGCATATTGTGGGTCTACAAAGAGTTCAGAATATTGTTCAATGGTGTCTGCGATCACTGGATCATAGACGATTGGGTTGAACTCAACGATGTGTTGGTTAAAGAGGTAGTAGAAAAGAGTACGGTTTGTATTGAAAATTTCCATCAAGAAAAGACGTTTTTCAAGGTCTGATGGTTTGCGCAAGAAATGTTGGTAAGCTTGTTCAGCTTGTTCTTCGATGGTTTGAACATATGGAGGAAGAAGACCGATCAGGCCAAGTTCTTTACGTTCTTCCATTGTGAAAGCAGTTCCTTTATTTAAGAAAGGATTGTTTAAAATTTCATGTGATTTCATTGCGAAATACTCCTCATAAATAATTTATCTGTAAGATTTTTTCTCACGCAAGCCATTATAGTCTTCTGTATTTCTTATAGTCAACTTCCCTTATCCTTATAAAAAATTTTTATAAGTAAGGCTTTTGTGTTAGAATGAAGGAAATGGAAATTGTAGAAATAGAGGGATAGAGATGAATATCCGGGACTTGGAATATTTTTATCAACTGTCGAAATTAAAGTCTTATACAGATGTGGCGCATTATTTTCAAGTGAGTCAACCGACTGTGACTTATGCCATCAAGCGTTTAGAGGACCACTATGCTTGCCAGTTGGTGGAAAAATCGTCTTCTAATCGTGTCTTGCACCTAACTCAGCCAGGGAAGGTTTTAGCCAATCACGCGCGAGAGGTTTTAATTGAAATCGAAAAGACGGAAAAAGCTGTTGAACGAAGTAAAAAGAATCTGTTGCGCATTGGATTACCGCCATTGATCACTAGCGATATCATGAAAAAATTTGGGACGCATGATGAAGAGCTTGAGATTTTTCGTCAATCGCAATTGGTGCAATTAGGTTCTAGGGATTTGATGCGATTGTTGGTGCGTGGAGATTTAGATTTTAGTCTACTGGGAAGCTTAGAGCCTATCTCGCACGCGCATTTGACCAGTCAGCTCCTGTATAAAAAAGAATTTTTTGTGATTGTTTCAAAGGATCATCCACTAGCAGATCGCAAGGAAATTTCTTTTAAAGAGGTGTTAGAGGAGACCTTCATTCTGTTAGATGAGCATCATGTCCACATGACGGCTTTTAAACGCTTGAATGCTCGCTTTGATGATTTGGCCCAGTCTACTGTTGTCTTGACCGATTCCAACTTGGTCTTGAGTTTCATCGAAGAAAATTTGGGAATTGGTCTCATGACCGATCTGACTCTCTTTCCAGAATATCCAAATGTTGTCAAAATTCCGCTGGTTGAAGAGGAAAAAACAGTCTTTTATATTAGTTATGCCTATCCAAATGAAGGGGAACCCCAAGCGCTTCTTAGCTCCTTTATTGAACGGTTAGAGAAGTGTGGAAAATAAGGAAGCTGGTTTAAAATAGACCAGTAGAAAGTGTCTTGAATAAAATGAGGCATGTAGAGAAAGGAAATTCATGATTTCGCTTTGTCTGCCAGCCTTTTTTGGCGTTTTTTGGTATAATTAAACTTGATCATATTCTGCAGAAAGGAGTTCCTATGTCCAACTATTTATCCGTATCAAGTTTGACCAAATATTTGAAATTAAAATTTGATAAGGATCCCTATTTGGAAAGGGTTTATCTGACAGGGCAGGTCTCCAATTTCCGAAAACGTCCCAACCACCAGTATTTTTCATTAAAGGATGAAAAAGCGGTTATTCAGGCGACGGTCTGGGCTGGGGTTTATCGAAGCTTTGGTTTTGAGCTAGAAGAAGGCATGAAGATCAACGTCATCGGTCGCATTCAGCTCTATGAGCCAAGTGGGAGTTATTCCATTGTCATTGAAAAGGCTGAGCCAGATGGGGTAGGGGCCTTGGCCATCCAATTTGAGCAACTCAAGAAAAAGTTGACCGAAGAAGGGCTCTTTCAGGACCGGTGGAAGCAAGCTCTGCCACAATTTCCAAGAAAGATCGGGGTCATCACCAGTCAAAGTGGGGCCGTGATTCGTGATATTATCACAACGGTGGGCCGACGCTTCCCTGGTGTTGAGATTGTGCTCTACCCGACCAAGGTTCAGGGTGAAGGTGCATCTAGCGAGGTGGTTGCTAATATTCAAAGGGCTAACCAACGGGATGATTTGGATGTCTTGATTATCGGTCGTGGGGGTGGTTCGATTGAAGACCTCTGGGCCTTTAATGAAGAAGCAGTGGTGCGAGCCATTTTTGAATCGCGGATTCCGATTATCTCCAGTGTTGGACATGAGACAGATACGACTCTGGCCGATTTTGTAGCAGACCGACGAGCCGCTACTCCGACAGCCGCTGCTGAATTGGCCACTCCAGTAACGAAATTGGATCTCTTGTCCCATTTACAAAAGCAGGAAAATCGCATGGCAACAGCCATGTCCAATCGCTTGGCCTATAATCGTGAACGTTTGGCCAAATTAAGTCAATCGGTTATTTTTAGACAGCCTGAAAGACTCTATGATGGCTACCTACAAAAGATTGACCAGTTGCAATTGCGATTGAAACAAGGGATACGCGATGCTTATGGACAAGGGGCTAATCAGTTGCAAGGTCTGCGTCATCGCTTAGAAGCCATGTCGCCTTTGCATCGTATTGAGCGCTACCAAGATCGCCTGCTCCAAGATAAGAGAATCTTAACCAACCGAATGGAACAAGTTTTAAAAGAGCAAAAAATCAAGGTGCAAAGCTTATCAGAAGCCCTCTTGATGCTCGATACCAGTCGGATTATTGCGCGTGGTTATGCCATGGTTAAGGAAGGAGATCAGGTTCTAGATTCGGTTGCGAAAGTAACAGAAGGGGACCCGCTGTCACTCATCATGAGAGATGGTCAGTTAGAAGTAGAGGTAAAACATGTCGAAAGAAAAGAAATTTGAAGAAAATTTAGCAGATTTGGAAGCCATCGTCCAAAAATTGGAGAGTGGGGATGTGGCTCTTGAAGAAGCTATTACAGAATTCCAAAAAGGAATGAAATTGTCAAAAGAATTGCAAGATACCTTGGATCAAGCAGAGAAAACCTTGGTCAAGGTCATGCAAGCAGATGGTACTGAAGCGGATCTAGCATGAGACAAGAAGAAAAACGAAATAGAGTAGAGCAAGCAGTTCGCTCTTTTTATGAGGAAAAATCCGTTGCCCCCCATTTAGTGGAGTCGGTCCTTTATTCCATCCAGGCAGGTGGAAAACGCTTGCGCCCCTTGCTCCTTCTAGAATTGTTAGAGGCCTTTGGACAGGAGTTGACGGAGGCTCACTTTCAAGTAGCGGGGGCTTTAGAGATGATCCATACAGGAAGCCTTATTCACGATGATCTGCCTGCCATGGACAATGATGATTACCGTCGGGGGCAATTGACCAATCATAAGAAATTCGGAGAAGACCTGGCGATTTTAGCAGGGGATGCGCTTTTTCTCGATCCCTTTGGGATGATAGCTGCGAGTGCCCTTCCTGGTGCGGTCAAGGTCTCTTTGATTCTTGAATTGTCAGATGCTTCCGGTAGTCGTGGAATGGTAGCTGGCCAAGTCCTTGATATGGAAGGAGAGCACAAACAGCTCACGCTAGCAGAATTGCAAACCATCCATGCCAATAAGACAGGACGCCTCCTTGCCTATCCTTTCATCGCAGCAGGTTTGATTTTAGAGTTGCAAGCAGACATTGCTCAGCTCTTAGAAAAAATCGGGAAAAAATTAGGCCTGGCTTTTCAAGTGAGGGATGATATTTTGGATTTGGTCGCTGATTTTGAAGCTTTGGGGAAGACTCCTCAAAAGGACTTAGTAGCAGAAAAATCGACCTATCCAGCCCTGTTGGGATTGGAAGAATCAAAAACTTTGCTGACAAGTGAATTAGACGCTTGCGAGGACTTGTTGGATCAGATTACAGCTGCTTGCGACTTTGATCCGCGAGCGATCAAGAAATTAATAGAAGGATTACGAATAGATGGCTAAGGAAAGAGTGGATGTATTAGCCTATAAACAAGGCCTATTTGATACCCGCGAACAAGCCAAAAGAGGGGTGATGGCAGGCCTTGTCGTTGCCGTTATCAATGGTGAGCGCTTCGATAAACCGGGTGAAAAAATTGATGAAGCAACCGAGTTGAAATTAAAAGGCGAAAAGCTCAAATATGTCAGCCGGGGCGGTCTTAAATTAGAAAAAGCCCTGAACCAATTTGGTTTGTCTGTAGAGGGTAAAATTGCGATTGATATCGGAGCTTCTACAGGTGGCTTTACAGATGTCATGCTGCAAAACGGAGCCAGCCAGGTCTTTTCGGTGGATGTCGGGACCAATCAGTTGGCCTGGAAATTGCGCAATGATCCCCGAGTGATCTCGATGGAGCAGTTCAATTTCCGCTATGCCGAGCCAGATGATTTTGAAGCGACACCGAGCTTTGCGAGCATCGATGTCAGCTTTATTTCCTTAGACTTGATTCTGCCAGCCCTTCACCGGATTTTGGCAGAAAATGGACAAGTCGTGGCCTTGGTCAAACCTCAGTTTGAGGCAGGACGCGAACAGATCGGGAAAAATGGGATCATTAAGGATCCTAAGATTCATTTAGCGGTCCTTGAAAAGGTCGCTGCTTTTGCAGGGACACATGGCTTTGCGGTAATGGGAGTGGATTATTCCCCTATCCAAGGAGGCCATGGCAACATCGAATTTTTGATGTATCTAGAAAAAAAAGAAGAGAAAACAAAGCCGACTACAGAGCAGCTGGAGGCTGTTGTGGAGCTGGCACACAAGGAATTTAAACATGAAGAGTAAGAATATCAGATTAGAAAAAATTCGTCGCTTTATACGTGATCATGAGGTGGGGACCCAAGAAGAGATCGTCGAACATTTGAAAGAAGAAGGCATCTCAGCAACCCAAGCGACAGTATCACGGGATATCAAAGAATTGGGCATCGTAAAACGCCCTCTGAAAGACATGACCTATGTCTATGAATTGCCACGTAAGCACCACCAAGGAATTGGGATGATTGAAAGCAATATCTTGTCTCATCGTCGCATGGGAGAATATGTCAATTTCACCATGGTTCCAGGGACAGCGCCTTTAGTCAAACGTCGCTTGCGGGAGATTTATAAGGAGCATATCTTTAGTATTGTTGCAGATGATGATACGATCTTACTGATCGCCTATTCAGCTCCAGAAGCAGAGAATATCCTTAAATCAATCTTTGGGTGGTAAGAGCCTATGCTATTAGAAATTTCGATTAAGAACTTTGCCATTATCGAAGAGATTTCCTTAAATTTTGAAAAGGGAATGACGGTACTGACAGGGGAAACAGGTGCAGGGAAATCCATCATTATCGATGCTATGAACATGATGCTGGGAAGCCGTGCAACGACGGATGTCATTCGACACGGAGCCCCAAAAGCGGAAATCGAAGGTCTCTTCACCGTTGAGAGCAATCGCCACTTGACGGCTCTCTTTGAAGAGCAAGGACTAGAGTGGACCGATGAATTGATCATTCGCCGAGAGATCCTGCAAAATGGACGAAGTGTCAGCCGGATCAATGGTCAAATGGTGAATTTGTCTGTCTTAAAGGCAGTCGGCCAACATTTGGTGGATATCCATGGCCAGCATGATCAGGAAGAACTCATGCGGCCCCAATTGCATATCGCTATGCTGGATGAATTTGGGGATGCAGCCTTTTTCCAAACCAAAGATGCTTATCGTCAAACCTTTGAAGATTACAAACGTCTGCGCAAACAAGTAGTGGAACTTCAGCGCAACCAGCAGGAAAACAAGGCCCGTATTGAAATGTTAGAGTTTCAAATTGCGGAGATTGAGGCTGCTTCCTTGGAAGTGGATGAGGATGTGCGTTTGGAGCAAGAACGCCAACGCCTGCTCAATCATAAAATGATCGCAGATACCCTTACCAACGCTTATACCATGCTGGATGCGGAAGATTTTTCGAGTCTAGCCAATGTTCGCTCAGCCATGAATGATTTGGAAAATATCGAAGAATATGATACCAGCTACAAAGAGCTCTCAAGCCAGTTAGCTGAAACCTTCTATGCCCTTGAGGATATTACCAAGCGCTTAGAAGATGTGGTCGATGGTCTGGAGTTTGATGGCAATCGTCTCATGCAGGTGGAGTCGCGTTTGGATTTGATCCACTCCATCACGCGCAAGTATGGTGGTCAAGTCAAGGATGTCTTGGAATACCTGGCACAAATCACGAAAGAATATGGCCTCCTCACCGGCAGTGATCTCTCGTCTGAGGACTTGGAAAAAGAACTCAAACGTCTAGAAAAGAGCTTGGTCACCTTGGCTCAAGATTTGAGTGATCAGCGGCATGCCTTGGCCCAAGCTTTAGAAAATGAAATCCAGCAAGAATTGGCAGACCTCTACATGGACAAGGCGCGTTTCCAAGTGCGCTTTAGCAAGGCTAAGTTTAATCGTGAGGGAAATGAAGCTGTCGAATTTTACATTTCGACCAATCCAGGTGAGGACTTTAAACCGCTCGTTAAAGTAGCATCTGGTGGAGAATTATCACGCTTGATGTTGGCCATTAAGTCTGCTTTTTCTCGAAAAGAAGGAAAAACCAGTATCGTCTTTGACGAGGTGGATACAGGGGTCTCTGGGCGCGTGGCCCAAGCGATTGCAGCGAAAATTCATAAGATTGGTCAAAATGGCCAAGTGCTTGCCATTTCTCACCTGCCTCAAGTCATCGCTGCAGCAGATTATCAATTCTATATTGAGAAAATCAGTGATGAACACTCAACTGTCTCTACTGTGCGTTTGCTCAATAGAGAAGAACGAATCGAAGAAATTGCCAAGATGCTGGCAGGAGAGGATCTAACGGAAGCTGCCCGTCAACAAGCAGAGCAACTTCTCAAGCGTTAAGAGAAAGAAGGTTTGAAATAATGTCAAGATACTTTGTAGTCGGAGATATTCACGGAAAAGCACAAATGCTAGAAGAGCTCATGACAGAGTGGGATGGAAAAGCCCAATTGGTCTTTTTAGGGGATTTGATAGATCGAGGCGAAAACAGCAAACGATCGATTGAAATCGTAAAAGACTACGTAGACCATCACGGAGCTGTTTGCCTTTCCGGAAATCACGAGTACATGTTTTTAGCCTGGTTGGACAATCCAGAAGAGCGTTATGACCACTACCGAAGAAATGGTGGCGATACGACCATCAACTCTCTGTTAGGCCGGCCACTCGATGCTCCTGTAGATGGCATTGCGGATGCGCAAGCAGTAGAAAATGCCGTTCCTGACTTGGTAGCCTTTATCCGCAGTTTGCCTTTTGACTACGAGACAGAGACCTATTATTTTGTCCACGCTGGTGTGGATCTAACCCTTGAAAATTGGCGGGAAACCAGTGATTACCAAAAAGTCTGGATCCGAAAACCATTCCATGAAGCGGAGAATCATACAGGCAAATGGATCGTCTTTGGCCATACACCAGTCTATGGACTGCTCAATGAGCCAGTCGGTACCGAAAATCTTTGGATTTCAGATCAAAAAATGGGCGTCGATGGGGGCGCTGTCTTTGGAGGAGTCCTCCATGGATTGCTCTTGGATGATCAAGGTATTGTCCAAGACCATGTCCTTCACAATACAGGTTTTTCTGCCGCAGACGACTGAGGAAGCAGGAATGGATATCTTTCACTGCAAAACCCCGTGTTTTTTGATATAATGAAAGCAGAACATTCTTAGGAAGAGTATAGAAATATATGGCAAATATTAAAATAGTTACAGACTCATCTATTACAATTGAGCCTGAAGTGGTTGAAGAATATGGCATCACCATTGTGCCACTTTCTGTTATGGTGGATGGAGTCCTTTATTCCGACAGTGAGTTGGGCGAAGGGGACTTCTTGCGCTTAATGCAGTCTAGCAAAAATCTTCCAAAGACCAGCCAACCACCCGTTGGAGTCTTTGCGGAGGTGTATGAAAAGTTAGCAGCAGACGGAGCTCATATCGTTTCAATTCATATGTCTCATGCCTTGTCAGGAACCGTAGAGGCGGCTCGCCAAGGGGCAACCTTGTCAGGAGCAGATGTTACTGTGATTGATAGTGGCTTTACAGACCAAGCCATGAAGTTCCAGGTGGTTGAGGCAGCCAAGTTGGCCAAAGACGGAGCTGATTTAGACACTGTCTTGGCTCGCATCGAAGAAGTCAAAGAAAAGACAGAGTTGTATATCGGTGTTTCTACCTTGGAAAATCTGGTTAAAGGTGGGCGCATTGGCCGTGTTACAGGACTTTTGAGCTCCCTTCTCAATATCCGTGTCGTGATGCAAATGAAGGACCATCAGTTAGAACCAATCGTCAAAGGGCGCGGTAACAAGACCTTTAAGAAATGGTTGGATGAATTGGTAGAGAATCTTTCCCATAGTAAGGTGGCTGAGATCGGGATTTCTTACGCAGGGGCACCAGAGTGGGCCAATGAAATGAAGGCTCAGTTGCAATCGTTCGTTGAAAATGCTATCCCAGTTCTCGAAACTGGATCGATTATTCAAACCCATACAGGTGAGAATGCATTTGCAGTTTTGGTGCGCTACGAATAAGCTGAATAAATGTTTGAAAAAACAGGTTTAGTACTTGACCTAAAGGCTTTTTTTAGATATTATAGTACTGTTAAGGCGTAAAGCCTAAAAAAATTTGGAGGATTTGTTAAATGGCTAACAAACAAGATTTGATCGCAAAAGTAGCAGAAGCTACAGAATTGACTAAAAAAGATTCAGCAGCAGCTGTTGATGCTGTATTCGCAGCAGTTTCAGAATACCTTTCAAAAGGTGAAAAAGTTCAATTGATCGGTTTCGGTAACTTCGAAGTTCGTGAACGTGCAGCTCGTAAAGGTCGCAACCCACAAACTGGTAAAGAAATCAAAATCGCAGCTTCTAAAGTTCCAGCATTCAAAGCTGGTAAAGCTCTTAAAGAAGCAGTTAAATAATTGCATTTTGAAAATCCATCCTAGATTTCTAGGGTGGTTTTTTTGTTGGACAGCTCTATAGGATAAGGGTATAATAGGAAAAAAGAAAGAGAGAAAAGACCATGCGATTCATTTTAGGACTCTTTGCCTTGTTGTTTATCCGACCTATTTTGTATCTACTGAAAGGGCTGTGGTTCGTTGTGGAATTTTGCTTTATGATCCTCGTGGTCAAAATGATCCTAGGAACCGTGCGCTGGATGACCAGTTGGATCGGCTGAGAGTAGATGAATCTATTTCAGGCTCGTGAATCAATGTCCCCTGGACATAACCTCGCTTTTCCGTTTTCAGGCTCGTGAATCAATGTCCACTGGACATAAACTCGCTCTTCCATTTTCAGGCTCATGAAAAAAATGTCCACTGGACATTTTTTTTAATTAAAAGCATTCTAAATAGTGATTTATTTTGAAACATGATATAATAAGGGTAACGAATCGATTAAATCATATTGGAAAGGGGGGATCATAGTGAACGCATTGCATCGTCATGAAGAAGAGCGCGTGGAAGAAGTCTTGCAAAATTTACGTGCTAAGGGCATTCGGATTACCGATACCCGCAGAGCAGTTCTTTCCTATTTAGTGGCGAGTCATGAACATCCAAGCGCTGAGAAGATCTATCGCGATTTATTGCCTCAGTTTCCAAGCATGAGTCTAGCAACTGTCTACAACAATATCAAGGTTTTGATTGATGAGGGGGTTGTCTCCGAGATCAAGGTTCGCAATGATACCACGACCTATTTTGATTTCATGGGGCATGACCATTTGAATGTGGTATGTGAAAAATGTGGTCGTATCGCAGATGTGGACATTGAAGTCCCAGATCTTCGCGAAGAAGCAACCAGTCAAAGTGGCTACCAGATCACCAAGACCCAGATGACGGTCTATGGAATTTGTCCCGACTGTCAGAAAAATTAATGTGAGAGAAAGCAGAGCCGTCAGGCTCTTTTTTGTGAGAAATTGCACTTTTCTATGGTCGCCACTAGATTTTTCACTGAAAATCTAGTAGAATAGAATAGATAAACGGGGGAGACCTCGGAGAATAAAAAGGAGATCCATCTAATGGTAAAATTGGTTTTTGCTCGCCACGGTGAGTCTGAATGGAACAAAGCTAACCTTTTCACTGGTTGGGCTGATGTTGATTTGTCTGAAAAAGGTACACAACAAGCGATCGACGCTGGTAAATTGATCAAAGAAGCTGGTATCGAATTTGACCAAGCTTATACTTCAGTATTGAAACGTGCGATCAAAACTACTAACTTGGCTCTTGAAGCTTCTGACCAATTGTGGGTTCCAGTTGAAAAATCTTGGCGCTTGAACGAACGTCACTACGGTGGTTTGACTGGTAAAAACAAAGCAGAAGCTGCTGAACAATTTGGTGATGAACAAGTTCACATCTGGCGTCGTTCATACGATGTATTGCCTCCTGCAATGGACCGTGATGATGAACACTCAGCACACACTGACCGTCGTTATGCTTCACTTGACGATTCAGTGATTCCAGATGCTGAAAACTTGAAAGTTACTTTGGAACGTGCCCTTCCATTCTGGGAAGATAAAATCGCTCCAGCTCTTAAAGACGGTAAAAACGTATTCGTAGGAGCACACGGTAACTCAATCCGTGCCCTTGTTAAACACATCAAACAATTGTCAGATGACGAAATCATGGATGTGGAAATCCCTAACTTCCCACCATTGGTATTCGAATTTGACGAAAAATTGAACGTTGTAAAAGAATACTATCTTGGTAAGTAAGATAGCAGGATTTGTTATCAATCATAGAAAGCTGACTTCGGTCAGCTTTTTTGCTTGTCTTCCTTAGATCCTAGCTGGTTTTGGGTTTTCAGGGTCTCCTAAAAATGTTATAATAGAGTGTTACTAAATTGGGTTCCATTAGCCCTGAAAGGAAAAGAAAATGACAAAATCATTCTACATCACAACCCCTATCTATTACCCATCTGGTAAATTGCATATTGGTTCAGCATACACAACGATCGCCTGTGACGTCTTGGCACGTTACAAACGTATGATGAACTACGATGTTTTCTACCTGACTGGTCTTGATGAGCACGGTCAAAAGATCCAGCAGAAAGCAGAAGAAGCTGGGATCACGCCGCAAGCTTATGTAGATGGGATGGCCGTTGGAGTGAAAGAACTCTGGCAATTACTCGATATCTCATATGATAAATTCATCCGTACGACAGACGATTACCATGAAAAAGTGGTGGCTCAGGTCTTTGAACGTTTGCTTGCGCAAGACGACATCTACCTGGGTGAGTACTCTGGTTGGTATTCAGTCTCTGATGAAGAGTTCTTTACAGAAAGCCAATTGGCCGAGGTATTCCGTGATGAGAATGGCAAGGTCATCGGTGGGGTAGCCCCATCAGGCCACGAAGTAGAATGGGTTTCTGAAGAATCTTACTTCCTTCGCCTCAGCAAATACCAAGACCGCTTGGTTGAATTTTTCAAAACCCAACCGGACTTCATCACGCCAGATGGCCGTCTCAATGAAATGTTGAAAAATTTCATCGAGCCAGGCTTGGAAGATTTGGCGGTATCTCGGACTACCTTTACTTGGGGAGTTCCAGTTCCATCTAATCCAAAACACGTAGTCTATGTATGGATTGATGCTCTTCTCAACTATGTGACGGCTCTTGGTTATGGTCAAGAAGATCATGAAAACTTTGACAAATTCTGGAACGGAACGGTCTTCCACATGGTCGGAAAAGACATCCTTCGTTTCCACTCCATCTACTGGCCAATCCTTCTTATGATGTTGGATATCAAATTGCCAGAACGATTGATTGCCCATGGTTGGTTTGTCATGAAAGACGGCAAGATGTCTAAGTCTAAAGGGAATGTCATCTACCCAGAAATGTTGGTGGAACGCTTCGGCTTGGATCCACTTCGTTACTACCTCATGCGCAGTTTACCAGTTGGTTCTGATGGGACCTTCACCCCAGAAGACTACGTAGCCCGCATCAACTATGAATTGGCCAATGACCTTGGAAACCTCCTCAACCGGACGGTAGCCATGATTAACAAATACTTTGGCGGTCAGGTTCCAGCTTATGTCGAAAATGTTACCGCATTTGATGCAGATTTGGCTAAGGTAGTTGAAGAAAACATTGCTGAATACCACAAGCAAATGAACGCGGTGGATTACCCACGCGCTTTGGAGGCCGTATGGAACATCATCTCTCGGACCAACAAGTACATCGATGAGACAGCGCCTTGGGTCCTCGCCAAAGAAGATGGCGACAAGGAACAATTGGCAGCAGTCATGGCTCACTTAGCTGCTAGCCTTCGTGTCGTGGCTCACTTGATCCAACCATTCATGATGAACACCTCAAATGCCATCATGGAACAACTTGGCTTGGGCTTGGACTTCGATCTTGAAAACTTGACCCTAGCAGGTTTCCCTGAAAATGTCACAGTGGTTGCCAAAGGAACTCCAATCTTCCCACGTCTCGACATGGAAGAAGAAATTGCCTACATCCAATCTCAAATGACTGCTGGAAAACCACAAGAAAAAGAATGGATTCCAGAAGAAGTTGAACTCAAGTCTGAAAAAGATGAGATCAAATTTGAAGACTTTGACAAGGTTGAAATCCGTGTAGCAGAAGTCAAAGAAGTGGAACGCGTCGAAGGATCAGACAAACTGCTTCGCTTCCGTCTAGATGCAGGAGATGGCGAAGACCGTCAAATCCTCTCTGGTATCGCGAAATTCTATCCAAATGAACAAGAATTGGTCGGCAAAAAACTCCAAATCGTGGCCAACCTCAAACCACGTAAGATGATGAAAAAATACGTCAGCCAAGGCATGATTCTTTCCGCAGAACATGGAGATCAATTAACAGTCTTAACTGTTGATCCATCTGTTCCAAATGGAAGCATTATTGGTTAAACATATATAAAAAAGCACTCCCGCGGGAGTGCTTTTCTTGTATTGATATGGTTCCCATCATTGAATTTTACAAGGATGGTAGATGAGTCCTCTTAGTAATGGGTGTTAACGGAGACTTCCGCAGTGAGAAAAGAGTCTGAAACGGTATCGTTTCAGACTCTCGGAAGATTTGAGACAGTGGGCTCAAATCTTAGGTATGGAATCCCAAAGGGATTCGCTACCGTCCGTCCTCACCTAAGGAAAGTCTCCGAATATAGTCCCTATTCATCCGGCCGGTATTCCAAGATATCTCCTGGCTGGCAGTCGAGTTCTTTGCAGATGGCTTCAAGGGTGGTGAAGCGGATGGCTTTGGCCTTGCCGGTTTTGAGGATGGAGAGATTAGCAGTGGTGATGCCGATTTTGTCAGCCAGCTCATTGGATTTCATCTTTCGCTTGGCCAGCATGACATCTAGATTGACGATAATCATGGCACCCTCCTTAAATGGTTAGCTCATTTTCTTCAGCAATCTCAATCCCTCTCTCTAAAATCTTGCCAAGGACCCAGACAATTGGAACGGCAAGGAGAAGCCCTGTGTTAAAGGTAAATTGGAAAGTGAAGGGAAGGAGATAAGCATTTCCACTGGTTTCAAGTGTGCCAGACATAAAGGACAAGACCAAGAGAATCTTCCAAGCTCGGTTGCAAAGATCAATGTTGGAGTGAGAAAAGATCTTTTCTTGGTAGAGATTTTTGAGGAAGCTGCGAATGGTGATGAGAAGGTAAATATAGATAGCGCTTGAGGCTAGTGGGAAGAGCAGCTGCCAGAGGGGTTGCGGATGTTTGGGGAAGAGTTGGATGCCATTCACATCAAAGGACAAGCGTCCAGTTTGAATGAGATCTTTAAACACTCCCATCCGTGAAAGCAGGTGGACGACCAGTGCAGCCACAGTCATAAAGCCACAGAAGTAAATGAAAGCCGTCAAGACTTCAATGACATTTTTTAAGGTTTTTGAGTTTTTCATCGCAAGCCTCCTTGAAGTTTATTTATTTTTCACTTATAGTATACTCCTTATAAAAAATTAGTCAATAAAAAAGTATCGAAAAACGATAAAAAAATAACGATAAACAAAATATTATTTTTGGGAAACAGGTATTTTCTACTCAAACTAGTCAGTTCAAACCTGGAAAACCACTACATAGAGGGGAATTTTACTATACTTTCGATTTAGGGTATACTAGTGTAAAGATCTTATTCCATGGAGGTAGTAAAATGAATCTTAAGTGGAAGAAAAAATACCTGGGGCCGATTTTGGGGCTGGTCGGAGCAGTTGTTCTGATCGGTGGAGTCTATCTCTACTCTAGCTCCAACATCCAACCAGACCATCAAAAGGAATTTAACCAGACTAGCAAGAAGGTCACCAAGCCAAAGGAAAAAGCCATTGACTTGAGTGGTGACTATGTCTCTAATGAACGGGATGAAGCCAAAATCGAGAAAAAGGGCAAGGCCTGGAAGATCGATTACCAAACGGCTGACGGTAAGGTATCCGCTGAATTTAGTACGGATTGGAAGGTCGAAGGGTCTAACAAAGTTTCAACAGGCAAGATGAAAAAGTCCGATGGCAATACAGACTTTACAGTCACTGTTCGTGTCTTCAAATACAAGACAGACAAGAAGCCTTTGATCACGGTCACCATGTCTGACAAAAATCCCGACCACGAGATGGTCTTTGCCAATCGAGAGGATTTTTTCAAATCGACAGATCCAAATGATGTCGTCCTTGATGGCAATCTCTCACCGTTTGAAGGTGCTTATTCTAATGATACCTATGAAAAGGAAATCGCAGATTCCGGTTTTAAACTTTATGGCTATACTCCAGAAGAATATTACCAAAACAAGACCAACGCCTTTCCAAGTATTGTAAATGGGGAGACTGGCTGGACTTTCTGGAGTGGAGGCACTCGGGCAAGTTACTTGTTCAATAAAGAAAAAGAGCCCAAGAAGCGAAAAGGTTATTATGAAGTTTATTTCACTGGGGCCAATGCGACTGCGATCCAAGGGCAAGAGCAAACCTTGTACTTGATCCCAGCAGGTGTGACAGGTCCTGATGGAGTTGCTTCCCAAGAACGTCGGATTCTCTTTGGTGACGTGGCCTACCGTGATTACCATCTAGAGTGGTGGAAAGCCTACCCGCAACCGAAAAAAGAGAAAGATTTGGATATTGCGGCCATTAACGGAGGCGACTTCTCAAGCTTAGCTGGAACCTGGCGCAATGGCAAGGGTGCTGAAATCGTCATCCAAGCAGACGGAAAAGTCAAGGGCCAAGGTAGCCTCAAGGCTGTTGCGGACTCGGATAAGAAGAGCAAGATCCCTTATGTTGAGATGAAGATGGGTGAGACTGGTGCTGCGATTGGACTTCTGAAAATCGGTTTCCAAAATCCGGATGGAGACCAGTCTGACACCAGTAAGGCCCGTCTAGTGGTCACTCAATCTGCAGGCAACTATCCGGCTGATCAATATTTTTACCGTCAATAAAAAGTTTGAGACAGGTTTGTCTCAAGCTTTTTTTACTGCAAGGAAGGCTCGTGGGGTCTAGGAAACGGTTAGTCTCTAACATTAAAAGGAAAAAAATGTAAAAAAGGCTTGACAAAGCAAATGATTAGCAGTATTATTAACTAGTTAATTAACTGATTAATAAACTAGTTAACGAAAATGAAAAAGAGGTGAAGGATGAATAGGAGAAGAATGAAGGTTCTGGGACTCTTGTTTCTCGGTTTCTTTCTGCTGACAGCTTGTGGAAGTCAAGGAAATGCAGGCAAGCCCCCTTCTAAAAAAGGTCTTAAAATTGTCACGAGTTTTTATCCTATCTATGCCCTGGTCAAGGAAATCTCTGGCGATCAAAATGACATCTGGATGGTTCAGTCAGGTGCAGGGATCCATGATTATGAACCCTCAACCAAGGAAGTGGCCCAGATCTATGATGCAGATGTATTTGTCTATCATTCTCAGACCCTGGAATCTTGGGCCGGTCGCTTAGATCCCAATCTTCAAGGTTCCAAGTTGCGAGTGATCGAAGGCAGCCAAGGAATGACCCTTGATAAGGTGGCTGGATTAGAGGATGTCGATGCTGGTCAGGGAAAAGAAGCCAAGCACTTGTATGATCCGCATACTTGGTTGGATCCTGTAAAAATCGCAGAGGAAGGAAAGATCATCGCCCAGCGCTTGGGAGAGATTGATCCAAAGAACAAGGAGCTCTATCAGACCAATGCTCAAAAGCTTGAAAAGCGCTGTGAGGAACTGGTAGCCCACTACCAGCCTCTCTTTGACAAGGCCAAGCAAAAGACTTTTGTGACCCAGCATACGGCCTTTTCCTATCTGGCCAAACGCTTTGGTCTCAAGCAGTTAGGGATTGCAGGGATTTCCCCAGAGCAAGAACCGACCGCTCGGCAATTGGCGGAGATCCAGCAGTTTGTCAAAGACTACAAGGTGAAAACGATCTTTGTGGAAAAGCACACGTCATCAAAAATGGCAGATAGTATTGCCAAGGCAACAGGGGCGCGTGTCAAGGTCTTGGATCCACTGGAAGCTGATCCGAAAAATGATAAGGATCTATTAGCAAATTTAGAAGAAAATATGGCGACTTTAGCCAAGGAATTAGAGGAGTAAATCAAGAATGAAGAAAAAGGGAACGATTGGAATTGTAGCGACCTTGGGGCTAGGGCTTTGTGCCTATGCGCTCAGTCAGCAACCACAAGTCAAGGAAGAGAAAAAGAATCAGATTCAGTACCTGCAGGCAGAAAAGAAAGCATCATCGACTGACACCAGCAAAAAGGAAGATAGCATCGAAGCGGTCAATGCCAAGGAAAAGACCCAGGCGGAGCAGATTGTCATCAAGATTACAGATGAAGGCTTTGTCACTTCTCATGGGGATCATTTTCATTACTACAGCGGGAAGGTTCCATTTGATGCCATCTTTAGTGAAGAGTTGATTTTGCGGGATCCAACTTATCAGTTGCAAGAAGCGGATATCGTGAGCAAGGTCAAGGATGGCTATATTATCAAACGCGCTGGGAAATACTATCTCTACTTAAAGGATGCCCAACATACGGTCAATGTGCGCTCGATTGAAGAGATCGCTCAGCAACAAAAAGGTGGCGCTAAAGAAGAAGGGGAAACAGGATCGGTACAGGCGAGCTCCTCGCACAAGGCAGGCAAGACCCGTGACTTCCGTCAACCTAGTCAAGCGCTGAAAGAAGGTAAGACTCTTGAGATGCTGACGGCTAAGAACCATACAGGTGGTGGCTATCGTACGGACGATGGTTATGTCTTTAGTCCTGGAGATGTCATTTCAGATACAGGGGACGGCTTTATTGTGCCCCATGGTGGCCATTTCCATTATATTCCAAAGAGTGCTTTATCTGCTGGAGAGTTAGCAGCAGCCCTCTCCGTCTTAGGTGGTCAAGCCGGTCATCAGGCTGGGAACTCACACCTAGCTGGAGCAAGCACAGAAGCAGGGCAAGGAAATCCGGATCCAGCCTCTTCAAGCCTTGGGAAGCAAGCGAGCAACCAGCCATCAGCTAGTACAACCAATACACAGACGACACCAACGACGTCTAAACCGGCTACTTCCAAATCGAGTCCAACCCTGACCAACTTGATCGAAGAATTGCAGAAAGCCCCGTTGTCTACTCGTCATGTGGAGTCTGACGGTTCTGTCTTTGATCCAAGCAAGATTACTAAGTGGACCGATCAAGGGATTGTCTACCCTCATGGGGATCATTTCCACTTTATCCCATACAGCTCTCTATCGCCTTTAGAGCGTGAGTTGGCGCGGCAATTCCAATTGCTTCGTGCTCAAGGAACTGGTAGTTCAACAGAAGTGAGTCCAAGCTTGCCTTCAAATCCAAGCACAAGACCAGTTGATCCGGATCATGAGCATAGCGACAGTCACGATCACAAAGAGGAGCACGATCACGGCTTCCACGCAGACAAGGTCATCAGCAAGGATGAGGAAGGATATATGGTCGCTCATGGCAACCATGCCCATTATTTCTATAAAAAGGACCTATCTCCTCAAGAGATTGCAGCAGCAGAGGCAACTCTAGCTGGTAAGAAAGAAGAGGACAAGGGTCAGCCCCTGACAGATGATGTTGCGACCTATTCTCGCGATGCCTCAGATGAGGAAAAGATCCAGTACATCAGTAAGACCTATGGTGTCCCTCGCGAGGCCATTAAGATTTCCAATGGTTTCTTTGTCTTTAACAATCCAGACCAAGAATACGATCCGACCCACATCCATCCTTATGCCGTTCGGAAGGAACATGTCCGCATCCCACTTGAAACTGGCAATCCTGAACTAGACTTTATCAATGAACTCTATGCAACAGCGCTTCGTTCAGGGATTTCTCCTTATAGCCTCCAGATTGAAAATGGCCAGTTTGTCATCCCACATGGCGATCACAACCACTACATCAAGGTGCGATCAGCGGGACTAGCAGACTACTTAGCCCACCGTCTTCCTACCATCCAATCGCCTTACAAAAAAGGAGACTTGAATAAAAAAGCAGTAGAGGACAGGGTCAACCAACTTTTAGCAGAAAGCCGAACTCTATACGCTTCTGATCCATTGCAGCAACGACGGATTGAGCTCATCCTGGGCCACTTCTTGGAAAATGTCAAGAGCTTCCCAAGTAACTCGACGGAAGGCTACCTGGCCAGTCTCAAACAGGTTGATGAGCAATACATCCATGCGACTCAAGCGATCAAACCAAAAGAAGAGACAGCCCTCGATCGTCGATACCAAGAATTGCTGGAACAAGTGCGCTTGCTAGACACAGAAGCCTTCCAACTGAAGAAGGAAGGGTTGGTCTCACAACTGCAGGAAGCCTATGCTGCCAAGGACAGCAAGCGTTTAGAGCAGGAAGGGAAGCTATTAGAAGCTGTTCAGGAGATGCAAGATCGGACGGGTGTGACATCGGTCGACTACCTCAAGTATTTCTACCAAAGCTTGAGCGATGCGCGCTTGACACCAGAACTCCGCACCAAGGCAGCAGATCTAGCCTTGAAACTCTACCGAGCTCAAGCCTTTGAAGAAGCTTGGGATTCCAAGTCTCACTTTATGGAGCTCTACCAAACCAAGCAAGCTATTGACCAGCTTTTCTCCCAAGAAAAAGGCCAAACCTATCCTATTGAAAAAACAGTTTTGGATCAAAAAGGAAGTCAAACCCCATCCTACAACGTAGCGGTTTATGATTTCCTCAAAGGCTTGTATGGAGAGTTGGATAAGGCAACAGAAGCCCGTCAACAGAACAAGATTTTGACAGCCCTCTTAGAGCAAATCCAGTCGCTCTTGCCACAAGTCGAAGACCAAGGCAAACGAACTGCTTTTGGAGAAGGCTTGGCTCAACTTGGAAAAGAATCTGATCCAGACAAGGCTATTTCAAGTGGGGAAGCACTTCTACGCGAAATCAGTGATACCATTGAAAAGCAAAAACAAAAGAAAACCGAAGAGCCTCAAATTGGGGATGTCGCTCTTTATCAACAGCTCTACAACCAGTTGATGGCCCTGCACCAACAATTGCAGGACAAGGGAGCTAGTGATGCTGTATTTGATCGCTTAGAAGCTCTCTTTGACCAATTGGCTAATCCAAAGAGTGATAAAGCAGCCTTACTACAGGCCATCCAAGCCTTCCAGGCAGAGTTGGCAGCCGCGCCATCTGCAGGCGAAGTGAGCAAACCAGTTACCCCAACTGAAATGCCTGTCCCTACAGAAACCTCAGAGGCAACAGAAACACCGGTTTCAGAAGGAAGCAAGCCTGCCACAACTGAGACAGTAACAGAGCCTGCAAGCCCAGCTTCCATAGAAGAAGGCACGCCAGATGCTCCATCTTCTCAGGACCAATAGAAAATAGAAAATCATCTGAAAGACATTTCAGATGATTTTTGCGTTCTAGTGAATAGAAGAGGTGGTCTCTTTTTTCAGTTGTTGAGTCTCAATCTTTGTGCTCAAGGAGCAGAGGTGAGGAGGACTCGACTGCTTTTTTTCGCTTAAAAAATGCTGCCATTTGAACCAGAATGCGGGGAACCGTCTGCCATTTTTTCCAAGCTTGGACACGGGTATCGAGGAGTTGCTTGGCTAGACGTTCCAGCATTTCCCTTTCTGTAGGATCTAGGTCTTGAGCATTTTGAAAGATCTCTTTGATCTTGGAGAAATTTTTCAAGTTCCTCAAATCATTGATTGAAGTAATGCCTGCATCTAAGAAGAGGCCGAAGAAGGTATCAAAGAACTTCTTGCGCTCATCCGCCGATGTTTCGCGAACCCACTGCTTCAAGGTCTCGTCGGTCTGCTGGCTATCGGGACTGGTTTGATCTAGGGTCACAAATTTATCTTTCTCAATCATCCAAGTAAAAGCGTCATGCTGGACAAAGCCACCAAAAGCTCGGCTTTTGACAATCGTAGCAGGCTCAGGGACTTCTAGCATCATGCCGACGATGGATCCTTGGGGGACAAAGCGACGAATGTTTGGGGATGTCCGCTGGTAGCCTTCGGTCTCGATAATGGCCCTGTTGAGGCCAGGAGCATCGTAGCTGTAGATGGCATCGACTCGTTCAAATAAGGAATCCGGCAGGTAAGTGCAGGCATAGGTTGCGAGATTGCCCCCTTTGGAGTGACCGGCTACTAAGAAGCGCCCTTTAGGAAATTCCTTCATGACGTTTTGCAGGTAGCTGGCTGCGCGCCTCTGAGCTGGGACATGATCCATATAGGTCATGTGGAAGTCTTCCTTCCAGCCGATCAAGGTGTCATCCGTCCCTCTGAAGACAACTAAATAAACATCCATGGTAAGACGATAGGTCATAGCCGCAAACTGCTTCTGAACATCGGGGTCATATTCGTTGACATAGTTGAGGAGTTTGATGTTCTTAAAACGCTTTGAACTAGCTAAGTCATCGACTAATTGCAGGTGTTGGTCTGTCACGATGAAATCGGTGGTTCGATCGACTAGCTTTGCAGCATCAGATAAGCGGACTTCAATATTGGTCGTATCCCCTTGGGGCACGATCCGATCAAAAGGAAGATAGGTCAGCTCTGTCAGTGCCAGGACATCCAGTTCATTGAAAGGACGGTCGTATATGGAATCGTAGGTCACTTCTTTTAGGTAATCAAAAATAGTTGACATCTGTGCCTCCCGTGTCTTATTTCTTTCAGTATAGCACAAAAATGGATGGAGAAAAAGCGCCTTCCATCAAGACAGTAGGAGTGAGATCTTATTTCCCTCTGAAACAGCCTTTTTCTCTGCTTCTTAATCTGTTATAATAGGAAGAAGAAAAAGGAAGGAAAGAAAGCCATGCATAAAATTCTCTTAGTCGAAGACGATGACATTATCCGCCAACAGGTCAAACAATTATTGGAACAATGGGGCTATGAAGTGGTCGCAGTCGAGGATTTTATGGATGTCCTCGGGATCTTTGTCGAAACCGACCCCCACTTGATCCTCATGGATATTGGACTGCCTCTCTACAATGGGTACCACTGGTGCCAGGAGATTCGCAAGGTTTCAAAGGTTCCGATTATGTTTCTTTCCTCACGGGATCAAGCCATGGATATTGTCATGGCCATCAATATGGGTGGAGACGATTTTGTCACCAAGCCTTTTGATCAAAATGTCCTCCTTGCTAAGGTCCAAGGGCTCTTGCGCCGCTCTTACGAATTTGGGACGGATCAAAATCTGCTGGAGCACCGGGGAGCCATCCTCAATCTCAAGTCTACGGACTTGGTGTATGAAGGGGAAGTCATCAAGTTGACCAAGAATGAATTTCAGATCCTGCGCGTCCTGTTTGAGCATGCGGGCAGTATCGTGGCGCGCGATGATATGATGAAAGAGCTCTGGAATAGCGACTTCTTTATTGATGACAATACCTTGTCTGTCAATGTGGCCCGCCTTCGCAAGAAATTAGAAGAGGTTGGCTTGTCAAACTTCATCGAAACCAAGAAAGGCATCGGTTATGGGTTGGCCCATGAATAAATATGGAAACATCTTTTGGCAGTATGTGGTATCCCGCAGGCGCCTGCTCTATCTAGTGGTCATCTTTTTGATGGTCGATTTGGTCTTTGCCTTTCTCTTTCCAGAGACGGGGACGGTTTTCTTCTATGCGACTCTGATGCTAGGATTTTTTACCCTTTGTATCTTGATCTGGGATTTCGCTATGACCTTTCAGGAGTACCGCAAAGCCTTGCTGTATGAGGAAATAGAGCTTGCCTCACCACTAGAACATCTCCTTTATGAAAAATATACAGAAGAACAGCAGGCACGCTTGGAGGAAGGAAAGACAGCCCAGGCCAAGTTCAACGACCTGATGGATTACTACACCCTCTGGGTTCACCAGATTAAGACGCCCATTGCAGCTAGCCAGCTCTTGGTCCAAGATGTCGAGACACCTATTGTCAAGCAGCAGATGGAGCAGGAGCTTTTCAAGATTGACTCCTATGCCAATCTGGTTCTGCAGTACCTGCGACTGGAGAGTTTTCATGACGATCTGGTCTTAAAGCGCGTGTCGCTAGAGGACTTGGTCAAAGAAGTGGTCCGCAAGTATGCCCTCTTTTTTATCCAAAAGAACTTGACCGTGAACCTGCATGATTTGGATGTCGCCGTCATTACCGATCGCAAGTGGCTTTTGGTTATCATCGAGCAGCTCTTGTCCAATAGCCTCAAGTACACCAGTACAGGTGGAATAGAGATCTATTTCAAAGACCAAACTCTCTATATAAAAGACAGCGGGATTGGAATCAAAAATAGTGATGTCCTCCGCGTATTTGAGCGGGGCTTCTCCGGTTACAATGGCCACATGACCCAGCAATCCTCAGGGCTGGGACTCTATCTATCTAAGAAAATCGCAGAGCAATTGGGCCACAAGATTAGCCTCCACTCAGAGGTTGGCCAAGGCACAACCGTCGCCATTCGCTTTGAAGAGAAGAAGCTGGTCATGGATTAGTTTTTTTCCATCTTACAAAAATGTAAGAAATAAACGGTAAAATGAAAGGTTAGGTTATGGTAGCCGCCTTTTATTTTTTATACAATAGTCTCATCAAATGAAGGAGGTCAAGAAAATGAAACTCTTGAAATGGATGAAACAACCCAAAAAGATTAAGAAACCAAATGAGCAAATCGATCTGGAAAAGACGGAATTTGGTCTCCAAGTCCTGCAACAAACCCAAGAATTTTTCTTGATCTACTAGAAAAAGGAGAAAAGTATGTCATTGCTAGACGTTCAACACATCAAAAAAATCTACAAAACGCGCTTCCAAGGAACCCAGGTTGAAGCCTTAAAGGATATTCACTTCACTGTGGAGAAAGGCGAATATGTCGCCATCATGGGGGAATCAGGGTCTGGGAAATCGACCCTCCTCAATATCCTAGCCATGCTGGACCAGCCGACCGAAGGGCGAGTCTACCTCAACGGCACCGATACTTCAACTATCAAGAACAAGGATGCCTCGAGCTTCCGTCGGGAAAAACTAGGATTTGTCTTTCAGGACTTTAACCTGCTGGATACCTTGTCCGTCAAGGATAATATCCTTCTCCCTCTCGTCCTCTCACGCAGGCCGGTCAAGGAAATGATGAGTAAGGTGGATAGCGTCAGTCGGGAATTGGGCATTCACCAACTCCTTGAGAAATACCCTTACGAAATCTCTGGTGGGCAAAAACAACGGGTGGCTGTAGCACGGGCCATCATCACCTCACCTGAAATTCTCCTTGCTGATGAGCCAACAGGGGCGCTGGATTCCAAGTCATCAGCTGCTTTGCTAGATGTCTTTGAAGATATTAATAGCATGGGCCAAACCATCCTCATGGTGACCCACTCAACTGCAGCGGCTGCTCGGGCCAAGCGCGTGCTCTTTATCAAAGACGGAATTCTCTACAACCAGATCTTCCGCGGGGAAAAGACAGAGCGTCAGATGTTCCAAGAAATCTCGGATACCTTGACGGTCATGGCAAGTGAGGTGGAGTAGATGTTACGATTAACCACTAAATTAGCTTGCTCTAATCTGATCAAGAACCGCAAGCTCTATTATCCCTTTGCTATTGCGGTCATTCTCGCAGTGACCATCGCCTATCTCTTTGACTCCCTGACCTTTAATCCTCGCATTTCCGAGCTTCGAGGGGGCTCTTCTATAGTGTTCACCCTCAGCTTGGGATTCTTCGTGGTCAATGTCGCGGGGGCCATCATCGTGCTTTATGCCAATAGCTTCGTCATGAAAAACCGCTCCAAGGAGCTGGGCATTTACAGCATGCTGGGCCTTGAGAAACGCCATCTCATCAGCATGATTTTCAAGGAACTCTTGCTTTTTGGCTTTCTAACCATCTCAGCCGGAGTCTTGATCGGAGCTCTCTTTGACAAGCTGATCTTTGCCTTCCTCTTGAAACTCATGAAGATGAAGGTCCAGCTAGTATCCACCTTCCAACCTGGGATTGTCGTCCTGGTCTTTGTCACCTTTGGTCTCATCTTTGGCCTTTTGGTTCTTCTCAATGCTTGGCGCATTCTCCGTTTGAATGCCCTGCAGTTGACGCGTGAGAAGGCTAGTGGTGAAAAGAAAGCCCGCTTCTTGTGGCCCCAAACCATCCTTGGCTTAGCCTCTCTCGGTTTTGGCTACTACCTAGCTGTGTCTGTCAAAGACCCTATCATTGCGCTTGTGACCTTCTTTTTAGCCGTTATCTTGGTCATGATCGGGACCTACCTGCTCTTTAATGCTGGGATCACCGTCTTCTTGCATCTGCTTAAGAAAAAGAAGAACTATTATTACCAACCTAACAATATGATCTCGGTCTCTAACCTCATCTATCGCATGAAGAAAAATGCAGTGGGCCTTGCGACTATTGCCATCCTCTCGACCATGGTATTGGTGACGATCTCTGCTGCCACCAACATCTATGTCGGTAGCGAAATGGTCAAGAAAATCATGGCTCCTCATGATTTCTCAGTCCAAGGAAAAGGGGTAGACCTGGAGCAGATTAATCAGAAATTTGATGAATTTGCTTCTGAGCATCATCTTGAGATCAAAAATCGCGATCTGATGACCTACGCCAACTTTGGGGTCAAATCACAAAAGGGCACGGATTTCACCGTCTATCCGGCTGATGAACGCAGCGTCACTCCTAAAACCGTCTTTATGGTCTTTGATGCAGCTAGTTATGAACAAATGACAGGAGAACACGTTGATCTGACCGGCAACCAAGTCATCCTCTTTGCTCATAACAAGGCTCTGATAGGGCAAAAGCAGTTCACCATCAATGGGCAAGACTTCCAAGTCAAGGAAGAAGTGAGCAAGGATTTTATCACCGATCATGTTCCAAATCAGTTTAATATGCTGACGGAGGATTTCAATTACCTAGTCGTGCCAGACCTTTCAGCCTTTGTCGCTCAGTTTCCGGATCTTGCCATCAATACCAATATTTACGGTGGCTTCAATGTCAATGTTGATGAAGACCAGCAACTCAAGCTGGCAGCCAGCTATGACAAGATGATCGATGAATTGAGTAGCCAACAGGCCCAAGGAACATTTATCTATGGAGGCAACCGAGCCAATGATGTGGCAGAGTTGAATAGCCTCTTTGGCGGTATCTTCTTTATCGGTATTTTCTTGTCACTGATCTTTATGATCGGAACGGTCATCGTCATCTACTACAAGCAAATCTCGGAAGGCTATGAAGACCGTGATCGCTTCGTCATTCTCCAACAGGTGGGGCTCGATGAACACGAGGTCAAACGGACCATCAACCGTCAAGTGCGGACTGTCTTCTTCCTCCCTCTCATCTTTGCCTTTGTCCACCTGGCCTTTGCCTACCATATGATCCGCCTCATTCTCAAAGTCCTCGGTGTCATCAATAGTGGCCAAGTCCTCGTCGTGACCCTTAGTGTCTGCGCCGTCTTTCTCATCACCTACCTGATCGTCTTTTGGATCACCTCTCGGAGCTATCGTAAGATTGTGCAGATATAAGGAAAAAGAAGCTCGAATCAAATTAGAAACTTTCCTTAGGTGAGTACGGACGTCAGCGAACTTCGAAGAAGTTCCATGACTAATTATTGAGCCTAAGGTCTCAATAATTCCGAGTGCCTGAAACATGATTATTTCAGGCACTTTTCTCACAGCGGAAAGTTTCAATATACTCTAAATAATAATTAGAAATCATTTGGATCTTTTTGCACAATAGTCCAGATTAGGTTATTCAAAGAAAAGAATTGTCAATTTTTTTAAGCTCGCTCATAGCGGGCTTTTTGTGCTAAAACTGACAGCGATTGTTTTTGTTTTTCAAAGGGATACACAAAAAAGACTGAACCAGTCGAGTTCAGTCTTTGATCGATTTCTATTAAAGTGATGTAAGGAAAGTCAATCCCCCTAGGATGACACCTGCTGAATTTGGAATGATCAAAATCCAGTCTTTTTTAGGTTCCTTTGTCCAACCATAAATGACCCAGATCAAGCAAGAAATAGCAGCTGACAAGGGTTGGAAAGGTTGGGCCTTATTTCCCTGTAAATTAGCAATAATTTGTGGGATGTAGGCAATGAAAACGATAATCCCAATAAAGGCACCGATCGAGCCAACGATTTGGTTGATTTTTTGTTTATTCATAAAATTTTACCTCTGTGTATCAATATAGCATAAGTAGGAAGAAAATGCAATTAATTTGCATGCTATGCAAGATGAAAATGATTACATTCGCACAAAATTAGACAATGTGTCAAAAAAATGGCAACTAGAGAGAAGACTCTCTCGAAAAGAAATCCATCTTCCTGCAAAATCACAAGATTGTGACACTTTACAGTTCGGTAACATTTGAAAAAAAGACTTGAATTTGTAAAGGACAAAAGGTAGAATAGTGCATACTTTAAAAAAAAAAAAGGAAATGGTAGTTTCAAAATGAATGAAAAACAAATGAAAATTCTTGGTTGGGTTGCGACCTTTATGTCTGTTATGATGTATGTGTCTTACTTCCCACAAATCATGGATAACCTCGCAGGTCACAAAGGGAACTTTATTCAACCGCTTGTCGCAGCCATCAACTGTAGCCTTTGGGTTTACTACGGACTCTTCAAAAAAGAACGCGATATTCCACTTGCTGCAGCCAATGCACCAGGGATCATCTTTGGTTTGATCACAGCCATCACAGCCTTGTAATTAATGAAAGAGAGTGGGACAGAAATCGGTAATTCGTTAGAATTCGATTTCGTCGTCCCACCTCCGCACAGTTGAGTAGGGCTGTAAAAGCTGATGAAATCAGC